>JAYWAV010000133.1:0-5872 GCA_043782015.1 Rhodoferax sp.
AGTACTTGCAGTCCGGCCTGTGCGGCCAGTGGCTGCGAGGTGCTGACGACATTGCGGCCCAACACCGGCGAGCGCGCAGAAGCGTAGGGCTGGGCAAAGTTCATGTTTCTGCGCCTTCCACCAGAAAGCGCACGCGCCGCACACCGTTCCACGCATCGGCATCCAACCGAAACGCCAGCATTACCTTGGCGGGCAGCGGCTCGGTGCGGCCAAACCAGATGCCGTCTACCGGCTGGCCCTGGTGTTTCAGCTTCAGTGACAAATGCTTTTCACCGACTAGCCGCTGCGAGATCACTTCGACTTCTTCGCTGAAGGTGGGTGGCGCGAAACCTTGGCCCCAGACTTCCTTGTGCAGCGCATCTACCAGTTCCACGCGCATGTATTCTGGCGCCAGGGCGCCATCGGTTTCCAGCCGGCGTGTCAGCGTCGCCGCGTCCAGCCATTCTTGCGCCACTTCCATCAAACCCTGCTCAAACGCATCGAAGTTTTCTTCGGCAATGGTGCAACCCGCTGCCATCGCGTGGCCACCAAAACGCAGCAGCACGCCGGGGTAACGCTTGGCCACCAAGTCCAGCGCGTCGCGCAGATGAAAGCCCGGGATGGAGCGGCCCGAGCCTTTGAGTTCGTGCTCCTTGCCCGGTGCCTGGCTCGCGGCAAACACGAAACTGGGGCGGTGCAACTTGTCCTTGATGCGTGAGGCCACGATGCCGACCACGCCTTCGTGGAAATCCGGATCAAACACGCAGATCGCCGGCGGTGGCTCCTCGCCCTCGTCAAACAGCGATTCCACAATGTCCATCGCCTGATCACGCATATCGCCCTCGATCACGCGACGTTCGCGGTTGATGCCGTCCAACATCTTCGCCAGTTCATCGGCGCGTGCTGCATCGTCGGTCAGCAGGCATTCAATTCCAAGCGTCATGTCGGACAAACGCCCGGCTGCGTTGATACGCGGGCCCAGTGCGAAACCAAAATCGAAGGTCGTGGCAGTGGCCGCATTGCGTCCGGATGCTACAAAAAGGCTAGCTAGTCCCGCAGGCAGGGCGAGCGCCCGGACCCTTTTTAACCCTTGGGCTACGAGGCGGCGGTTGTTGGCGTCGAGCTTCACGACGTCGGCGACCGTACCGAGCGCAACGAGGGGCAACAACGAGTCCAACCGTGGTTCCGTTCGGGCTGAGCCTGTCGAAGGCTGCCCTTCGACAGGCTCAGGGCGAACGGAAGTGAACACACCACGCGTGCGCAATTCCGAGCGCAGAGCCATCAGCACATAAAACATCACGCCGACACCCGCGATGGATTTGCTGGCAAATGTGCAGCCCGGCTGGTTGGGGTTGACGATCACGTCTGCGTCAGGAAGTGTCTGTCCCGGCAAATGGTGGTCGGTCACCAGCACCTGCAGGCCCAGCTCTTTCGCGGTGGCGACACCTTCGACGCTGGCAATGCCGTTGTCCACAGTGATCAGCACATCGGCGCCTTGCGCCTTGACGCGCTTGGAGATCGGTGACGTCAGGCCATAGCCGTCGATCACGCGATCGGGGACCAAATAGTCCACATGGCGCGCGCCCAGCAGGCGCAGGCCGCGCACGGCAACCGCGCAAGCGGTGGCGCCATCGCAGTCGTAGTCGGCCACGACGCACAGGCGTTTGTCGGCAGCCATCGCATCCGCCAGCAGCACGGCAGCGCGGTCCAGGCCCAGCATCGTGGAAGGCGGCAACAACTTCGCCAGCGCATCGTCCAGTTCGTCGGTGCTGGTGACGCCGCGCGCAGCATAAAGGCGGGCCAGCAGTGGGTGAATACCAGCTTGTTCCAGGGTCCACACGCTGCGCGGTGGGATGTCTCGGGTCACGATGTGCATAGGGGGGTCAGAAATTCTCGGGGTGATAGGGGCGTGATGCGACGTTGCAGCCGTTGCCATAGTGTCAAAGGCTGGTGCGTAAACGTCACAGCTTGGGTATCGCTGCACAGTGTGAGCTGGACGGTTTCGCCTTGTCGAAGTCGCTGCACATCGTGCGCCAGCGTGCTGCTGTCCAGCGCGCGCCAGGCCATAACCCACGCAGCGGCATCGTCCTGCAAGGCGGGCGTGCGCAGTGCATTGCGCAGGCTCAGCGCGGTAGTGGCTTGCGCGTGCCAGGCCTCGTCCGGTGTTCCGGTGCCGCTGACCCAGAAGGCATTGACGGCGGGCAGTTTGAAGTGGGCGCGCTGGTCGTTGACCGTGTGGGTGTAGAGCAGCATCTGCATTTCGTTTTGCAGGCGGCGCAATGTCTTCGCTTGCTCCTGGCGCGGTATCCAGGAGTCCACGCTTTGGCCGCTGACGCGGTCCGTCGACGCCGTGGGCAAATCCACAAACACCGCGCCGTGGGCGAGCCAACGGGAATGGGTTTGCCCCGGGGCTGGCGCAAACAGCGTGATGCCGTCTTCGGCGAAGAAAGGCTGCATGGCTTGCAACAGCTGGTCCGCGTCATGCGGGGTCAGCGCCAGGTGCACTGGGTCGGTCATCTCCACATGGTCCGAATGGATCGTCCAGTGGCAGGGCGTGACCCAGGCCCAACCGCGCGGGCCGAGCAGCCCGGTCAGGCCGCGCTGGCGTGCCTCATCGGCAGCCCAGGGGATCAAACCGTCGGCGCCGTTCAGCCCCGCAGCGAGGGCTTGCATGCGTTCGGCTATCGGGGTCAAGTCGGTGGTGGTTCCGTGCAAATGGCCGGTTGGGCTGAGCGTTGCCAGCAACTGCGCCAGATACGGCAGCTCCAGCCGCTTCAGAGCGTCCCGGCACTGCGGGCCCGGGGGCGCGGCAAAGGTGATCAGCGTGTGCATGGCGCCATTGTCCGGCATGGGCGGTTGGGATGCCACAATCCGCCCTGTGAAACATTTACCCTACGAACTCCGCATCGGCTGGCGTTACACCCGCGCCGGGCGAGCCACCCGCAAAAACGGCTTCATTTCCTTTATCTCTGGTGTCTCCATGCTGGGCATTGCGCTGGGCGTAGCGGCCCTGATCATTGTGCTGAGCGTGATGAACGGTTTTCAGAAGGAAGTGCGCGACCGCATGCTGGCCGTGGTCTCGCATATCGAGATTTACGCTGCGGGCGGCCAGGCGCTGCCCGATGTGCAGCAGACGCTGACGCAGGCCAGGGCCAACCCGCAGGTGGTCGGCGCTGCACCTTTCATAGCAGCCCAGGCCCTGCTGGCGCGCGGTGAGGACATGAAGGGCATCATGGTGCGGGGCATTGACCCGGCGCTGGAATCGCAAGTGACTGATTTGGCGACAGGCGAGCAGGCAGCGGTGTTGCAAAGCCTCCGTAGCGGTGAATTTGGCGTGGTGCTTGGTGTCGAGCTGGCGCGTTCGTTGGGCGTGCATGCCGGTGACAAGGTAACGCTGGTCGCGCCCAGTGGGCAGGTCACCCCTGCGGGCGTGGTGCCGCGGCTCAAACAATTGACCGTAGCGGGCACCTTCGATTCCGGCCACTTTGAATACGACTCGGCGCTGGCGATGGTGCATGTGGACGACGCAGCCAAGATTTTCCGGCTCGAAGGCCCGTCGGGCGTACGTCTGAAGCTCAAAGACCTGCACCAGGCGCGTGAGGTGGCGGACGCGCTGACCAAGACGCTGGGCGGCGATGTTTTTGTGCGCGACTGGACGCGCCAAAATCGCACCTGGTTTGCCGCGGTGCAGGTCGAGAAACGCATGATGTTCATCATTCTCACGCTGATCGTCGCGGTGGCGGCGTTCAATCTGGTGTCTACGCTGGTGATGACCGTGACCGACAAGCGCGCCGACATTGCGATCCTGCGCACGCTGGGTGCGAGCCCCGCCAGCATCATGGGTATCTTCGTCGTGCAGGGCGCGATGGTGGGCGTGATCGGTACGTTGGCGGGCCTGCTGCTCGGCCTGGGCGTAGCGTTCAATATCGATGTGATCGTGCCCGCGCTGGAGCGTCTGTTGCACGCGAACTTCCTGCCACAAGACATTTACCTGATCAGCCGCATGCCCAGCGATCCCCAGCAGGCGGACATCGTTCCCGTGGCGGTGATTTCGCTGCTAATGGCTTTTGTGGCGACGCTGTACCCGAGCTGGCGTGCGTCGCAAGTGAACCCGGCGGAGGCGCTGCGTTATGAATGAAAAATTAAAACCCGTTCGCCCTGAGCTTGTCGAAGGGCCGGCTTCGACCCTTCGACAAGCTCAGGACAGGCCAGGCTCAGCCCGAACGGGGAGCAGCTTAGCCCGAACGGAGGCATTGCTCCAATGCCGCGGCCTGACCAAGCGCTTTCACGAAGGTCGCCTGGATGTGACCGTGCTCCACGGCGTGGACCTGGATGTACGACGCGGCGAAACGCTGGCCATCGTTGGCACATCCGGCTCTGGCAAAAGCACCTTGCTGCATTTGCTCGGCGGCCTCGACGCGCCCACTAGCGGCACAGTGACCTTGCATGGCCAGGCGCTGGCAGGTTTGTCGGCGGCTGAGCAAGGCCATTTGCGCAACCGGCACCTGGGGTTTGTCTACCAGTTTCACCATCTGCTGCCCGAGTTCAGCGCGCTGGACAACGTTGCCATGCCATTGACGATTCGGCGTGTAGCGCCCGCAGATGCTGCGCAGGCAGCTATGAAAATGCTAGCAAATGTGGGGTTGGCGGATCGTGCCCACCACCGCCCGGCCGAGCTGTCGGGGGGCGAGCGCCAGCGCGTGGCGATTGCGCGCGCGCTGGTGACGCAGCCCGATTGCGTGCTGGCAGATGAGCCTACAGGCAACCTGGACCGCTCCACTGCGGATGGCGTGTTCTCGCTGATGATGGATTTGGCGAAGCAGCAGGGCACGGCCTTTGTCGTGGTCACACATGACACGGCCATCGCTGCGCGCTGCCAGCGGCGCCTGAGCTTGGTGCAAGGGCGGCTGACTGAAACGGAAACGCACAGCGCGTGATCCCGCATGTGGATTGACACCCACTGCCATCTGGATGCTAAAGAGTTTGGGGAGGAGGCGTCCGCCATCCGTGCACAAGCCGCTATCCATGGTGTGGCGCATTGCGTGATCCCCGCGGTGGAGGTCAGCAACTTCGAGGCCGTGCGCGCGTTGGCCCATGCGGGCGGCGACAGCTACTGCCTTGGCATTCACCCACTGTATGTGCCACAAGCGTCCGACGCCGATTTGCAGACGCTGGATGCGGCATTGCAAAAGCATAAAGCCGATCCGCGCTTGGTGGCGATCGGCGAAATCGGCCTGGACTTCTTTGTGCCCGAGCTGCAACTGAGCCCCTTGCGCGAGAAACAAGAGCACTTCTACCGCGAGCAACTCAAACTGGCGCGTCGCTATGGCCTGCCGGTGGTGCTGCATGTGCGCCGCTCGGCAGACCGTTTGCTCAAACATTTGCGTGAGGTCGGTGGAAGTGGAGGGCAGGGCGTCCACGCCTGGTCTGGCATCGCCCATGCCTTCAATGGCAGCGAGCAGCAGGCGCAGGCGTTCATTGCTCTGGGCTTCAAACTCGGTTTCGGCGGCGCAGTGACGTTCGAGCGGGCTTTGCAATTGCGCCATTTGGCGGCAAGCCTGCCGTTGGAGGCCATTGTGATGGAGACCGATGCGCCCGATATCCCGCCGCACTGGCTGTACATCCCCGCCGGGCAGCGCGCGGAAGGACAGGTGCAAGGGCGCAATACGCCGGGCGAACTGCCCCGCATTGCGCAGGCGGTTGCCAGCCTACGCGGCATGTCCACCGAGGCCTTGGCATGGGCGACTTGCCGCAACGCTTGCCAGGCGCTGCCCAAGCTTTCGGCCCTGTGTTTCCCCGCTTGACTGTGACACTACCAGTGTTCATACTGGGAACGTGACCCCGTTGGAACGATTCGCTGTAACTGCAGCTCTTGTGTTTTTGCATGCACAGG
>JAYWAV010000134.1:0-16055 GCA_043782015.1 Rhodoferax sp.
TGTGTTTTGCTCCGTGTCCCCCGCCCGCTTCGCGGTCTCCTCCTTGACCTGCGCAAAACGCATACCCCACACCTGCCGCTCGGGTGGTCTTCGCTTGAAGTTGGGCCCAAGCCATTGGTGCGCCAACATCGTTCCAGATTAGGTGGGTTGGGTGCTCTGTTCCGGGAGGTCAAGGAGGAACGCCTTCACGGCGCGGGGGACACGTACGGAAAAGAGCACCCGACACGTCTGGTTCAGATGGAATAGCTCCCAGAAAGTCTCCTTGAAACCGCGCACCCAAAGACCATCCACTTCACAATTTTTGAACGTAATCGACAATAAAGTTCAAAATAAATAGATGCAGTGGGCCTAGACTCCGGGCAATGCCCTCATCTCTGACACTCTCAACACGCTATACATTGACCGCCATCGTGCTGCACTGGCTGCTGGGCGTGGCCCTGCTCGGAATGATTGGTGTGGGTTGGTACATGGCCGATCTGCCTTTCTCGCCGCAGCGGCTCAAGCTCTACAACTGGCACAAGTGGGCCGGTATCACCATCCTGGTGCTGTCTGCGGCGCGGCTGCTGTGGCGTTTGACCCATCGCCCACCAGCGTTGCCTGCTGACATCGAGAGCGCGATGCCGCGTTGGCAGATGTTGTCTTTTCATGCGACACACTACGGCTTGTACGCCTTGTTCTTTATTGTGCCGCTGTTGGGTTGGGCGTATAGCTCTGCGGCCGGTTTCCCCATCGTGGTGTTCGGTGTATTGCCGCTGCCCGACCTGCTGAGTCCGGATAAAGCCCTTGCCGAAGCGATCAAACCCTGGCATGGCTACGCTGCCTTTGTGATGCTGGCCCTGATTGCAGCGCATGTGGGCGCTGCCATCAAGCACCACTTCAAAGACCGCGATGGCTTGATTGGCCGGATGCTGCCTTCCAAGTGTTGAACCAGGCACTGGCTGTTTTTCAAGGAAAAATCATGAAGCTGTTTTCTTACAAATTTGTATTGCCATCGCTGGCCATCGCCGCACTGCTGAGCGCTCCGGCATTTGCGCAGCAAAAGCTGGTACCAGCGCAAAGCGACATTTCGTTTGTCAGCAAGCAGATGGGTGTCTCCGTCGAAGGGCACTTCAAGAAGTTTGATGCGCAGATCACATTTGATTCGGCCAAGCCCGAGACCAGCAAAATGGTTTTCACGATTGATATGGCCAGTGCGTCGTTTGGTGCGCCCGAAACAGATGCCGAACTGCCCAAAGCCGGATGGTTCGGCACCGCCAAGTTCCCACAAGCGACTTTCCAATCCTCTGCCGTCAGGGGTGCAGGCCCTGGCAAGCTGGAGGTCAGCGGCAAGTTGTCCATCAAGGGCAATGCGCGCGATGTCGTTGTGCCTGTGGTGCTGACGCAAGCTGGCCCGACTACCACCGCCACCGGCACCTTTGTGCTGAAGCGCTTGGCTTTCAAGATCGGGGAGGGCGAATGGGCCGATACCTCGATCGTGGCCGATGACGTACAGGTCAAATTCAGGCTCGTGCTCACGGGCGTCGGCAAGATTTAGTTTTTTCATTTTCAACCCAACCCAACCCTATCAAGGAGTTTTCTTTTGCGTATTTCCCTTACAGCCTTGGCCCTCGCGGCAACTTTCGTCAGCGGCGTTGCCTTTGCCGAGCCGACCACGTTCGTCCTGGACCCATCGCATTCGTTCTCGCGTTTTGGCTACAACCACCTCGGCTTGTCAAACCAAGCGCACCGCTTTGACAAGACTACCGGCACCGTCGTGTTTGACAAGGCCGCCAAGACCGGGTCGGTCGATGTGGTGATCGACATGAAGTCGGTCAACACCGGCTCCACCGTATTCAACGGCCACATCCAAGGCGAAGATTTCCTGGACACCGCCAAGTACCCCACCGCTACCTTCAAGTCGACCAAGGTCAACTTTGACAGTGATAAGCCGGTCAGCATTGAAGGCAACCTGACCATCAAGGCCGTGACCAAGCCCGTCACGCTGAAAGTCACGAACTTTGTGAATACAGAACACCCGATGGCCAAAAAGGAAGTGGTCGGCGCTGACGCAACCGTCGTCATCAAGCGCACCGAATTCGGCGCTGGCAAGTACGCGCCCTATGTCGGAGATGATGTGACGATCACCGTCTCTATCGAAGCCCTGAAACAGTAGTACCTTTACACCAGAGTCTTCGGGACTTTCTCTGGCGCAGGCCGGGTTCCCGTACGCAACGCCAGGCCACCCGCCTGGCGTTTTTGTTCGCTCAACGTGGCACGCATCGCACCGGTACCAAAATTCTGCCGCAGTTCATTGATAGCCTTGCTCAGCGATGCCGCTTCAGGGATCCCGGCTGCGTGCTTTTGCAGCAATTGCCAGGCGTTGTCGATCAGCCGTGCGTTCAGTGTGTCTTTGCCGTGCAGCAGCAGGTTCTTCACCGCAGCCGTCGGGTTACCCGACATGCTCAGTGCCATAGCGGTCTCCGCCTGTTCCAGCACGAGGGCTTGCGCGCCGCGCACCCGTTCCGCATAGGGCGGATGCGCACGGGCGCTGGCGGCCAGCAGCTCGGTCAGTGAGCGGTTGCTGCAAAAGCGCCGCCCGATGATGTCTACGGCGTCCCCCACATCGTTGAGCTGGATGGCTTTGTGGGCGAGCTGTGCCATCAGCGCCAGCACGTTGCTGGCGGATTCGAAATCAAACTCCGGATTGCGCGCCTTGTGGGCCAATGCACGCACGGCGTCTACCGACTGGGCGAACTGGTTTTGTTGTATCAGGTTGAGTGCGACGACCACTTCTGACAGACGCCGCAGGCGGGTGTTGTCGGGCGATTTTTCAATCAGGCGTACAAAGTCATCGTGGCAGCGCTGCAAACCCTTACGGTCCGCCAGCTCCAGCCGTGTAAAGGCCAGCAGCACCAGGGTTTGCGCATCGAACATCTTGGACTCCAGGCCCATGCGTGTGGTCTTGTCCAGCAACTTCTCGGCTTCGGTATGGTCGCCTTCGTAGTAGGTCATCATCGCCAGGTTTTGCAGGCGGTTGATGGAGGAGGGTGTCAGTGTGGCTGCCATCTTGTAGGTTGCCAGCGCCTGGTCGAACTTGCCCAGCTCAAATTGCGCCCGGCCCATCACGTCATAGGCGTCGGCGAAGTTGGGGTCTTCACCGATGAGCCGCTCCAGCACGCTGGTGGCCTGTGTGACTTGCCCCGACTCCAACTGCGCGCGGGCCACGCCCAGTTTGGCCCATGGCAGGGTCTTGGCCTCGACCACCGCCTGGTACAGCATCTGCGCTTCCGAAAATTTTCCTGTGCGCAGCAACAGCTCCGCACCAATGCGCGCGGCATACAGCCAGAACAAGCCCTTGGACTCAAAGCGCTCCATGCAAAGGCGGGCGGCTTCTTCAAATTGCTCCTCCTCGATAGCAGCAAAGATCTTCTGAAGAGACACCTTGCGAATGCGTGCCGTGTTGATGCGCTCCTTTAGCTGGGTTGCCTTGTGCGGCTTGAGCAGGTAGCCGTCCAGTGCCGACTCGGCGGCTTCGGCCACGGTGGCATAAGTCGCTTCTCCGGTGATCATGATGAAGATGGTGGAGAAGGGCAGCAACTGGTTGCGCCGCAGGTCGTCCAGCAAGTCCTGGCCGGACGTGGATTCCCCTGGGAAATGCTGTTCGCACAGCACGAAGTCAAAGGTGCGGTATTCGAGCTGGCGCCGCGCGTCAGCGGTCCGGGCCGCTTGGACAACGGTGGGCAAACCAAAGTCCCGCAGATGGGATATCAGTATCGAACGCGAAGTGGGATTCCCGTCCACGACCAGCGCGGAACAGGTTCCCAGATCGTTTTCAAGGCCGGCCATGGTGCGGGCAGGCACGCTCCCGCAAGGGAGGGTGGCGAACGCAGTTTGTAGATTGCATAGCCGAAAGTGTTATCAAAATGATAGCACTACATGGACCAAATACGAGGGTTAGATGTGGCTTTTTGCCAAAATTCGTGCCGCCAGCAATTGCGTACTTGACGCAAGAGTGCCATCGCGGGCTCTACCACCGGGGCCAATACGCGCACCACCATCACCTGCGGGTTGGGACAGGTCGCGCCGCTGCTGGCCGCCAGCGGGCTGGCGGCCAGCAGTGCACGCGTGGCTTCCAGTACCTGTTCTTTTCTGCTGCGCTGCATTACGCTGCCGGCCACAAAGAAGAGGCTGGCGATACAGGCGTTGCCAGCCAACCCCAGCGGGCTGGTCAGCAGGCGGTGGTCCAGCGCGTCCAGATGTCCGCGCTCCAGCCACACGCCGGGGACTTCGATGTGTTGGGTGAAACGGCCTTTGACAAAAGGCTGGTCTGCATTCGGCAAGCCCAGTGCGGTGACATCCCAGCCCAGCATTTCTGCGCCGGGTCGCAGGTCCATCGTGAGACGGTTTTCTGCCAGGCAGCCGCTGTAACACAGCGCCTCCAGTGGTAGCCATTCCAGGCGGGCGTCTGGTGCCAAATTTAAGTGTGTGGTTTGCAGCGCAGCCTCGCCGTCGCTGCGGTAAAAGCGGGTGGCGCCCGGCGTGGTGATCAGCGCATGCGATCCGCTACCAACCTGCACCTGGAGTTCCAGCGTATCGCCACCGACCAGACCGCCCGGTGGGTGCACCAGCACGTTGTGGCAGATGGCATCGCCTTCCGGGTACAGGCTTTGCAGCAGGCGCAGCGGTCCGCTGTGTTCATGGCGGGCTACGGTGCGGCCTTGCTCCAGGCGGTAGTCAATCGCGAGTCGGGCGTGCCAGGGCATGGATGGGTCAGCGACTCAGCGTGGCGACAGCAGGTCGAACAGCACGCGTGCGATGACTTTGGTGGCTTTGCGCAGGTCTTCCAGGTCCAGCCGCTCATCGGCGCGCTTGGCATGCGACTCCATCACGGTGCGCGGACCCGCGCCATAGATCACGCCGGGAATGCCAGCTGCGGCGAACAGGCGCACATCGGTGTACAGCGGCGTACCCATCGCAGGAAATGTCTCGCCAAAGACTTGCAGGCCATGGCGCTGGATAGCGTCTACCAGTGGTTGGTTGCCGGGCAGGGGTTGCATGGAGTGGGCCATCAACAGGCGCTGAATATCGACGGTAACGCCTGGGCACTCGGCAGCGGCCTGCGCTATCACTTCGCGAATGCGCGCTTCCACTTGCGCGGGGTTTTCTTCCGGGATCATGCGGCGGTCCAGCTTGAAGCTAACCTTGCCGGGCACCACGTTGGTGTTGGTGCCGCCTTCGATGCGGCCGACGTTGATATACGGATGGGTGATGCCGGGAACGGCAGAGCTAATCTTTTTGTACTCGGCGTTTTGCGCGTACAAGGCCTGCAGAATGTGGACCGCGGCTTGCAATGCGTCTACGCCTGTTTCGGGAATGGCCGCGTGTGCCATTGTGCCGTGCACAGTCACTTCCATCTGCAGGCAGCCGTTGTGTGCGGTGATAACCTGGTAGGAGAATCCCGCTGCGATCAGTAAATTCGCTTGGGTCAGCTTCTCGCGCAGCAGCCAGCCAGGGCCCAGTTCGCCGCCGAACTCTTCGTCGTAAGTGAATAGTAGCTCCACGCCGCCCTCAAGTGGCACCTGCATGGCTTCCAGTGCGCGCAAGGCAAATGTGTAGGTGGCAAAGTCGCTCTTGCTGACAGCCGCGGCACGGCCAAACATCTTGCCGTCTTCGATCTCGCCGCCATACGGGTTGTGCGTCCAGCCATCGCCGGGCGGCACCACATCGCCGTGGGCATTCAGCGCAACCGTTGGGCCATCGCCACTGCCATCACCATAGCGGCGGCGCACGACCAGGTTGGTGATGGACTGCATGCCAGCGGCGTGTACCAGCAGTGCAGGCACCGGGTATTGCTCGGGCACCAATCCCATCTGCGTCAAAAGCTCCGCGGTGCGCACTGCGTGCGGTGCGTTGTTGCCCGGTGGTGTATCGGTGGGCACCTGCACCAGGGCTTGCAGAAAGCGCACCTCTTCATCGAAATGCGCGTCTACCCATTGGTCGAGACTTGCGTAATCAGACATTCGTAGGTTCCTGTGCCAGCGCGTGCAGCAATTCGCCAAACGCCTGTACCGCCAGCTCCATGTCGTCGCTGGTCGTAGATTCGAGCGGGTTGTGGCTGATGCCACCGTTTTCGCCACGTACAAACAGCATGGCTTGCGGCAGCAAGGTGTGAATTTTCATGGCGTCGTGGCCTGCGCCACTGGGCATGCGATGCAATGGCAAGCCCAGTGCTGCAACCACCTTTTCCCAACGCGCTTGCCATTGCGGGTGGCTGGGCGCAGCGCTGGCGCGCATGGTTTCTGTGAGCTGACCCTGCACGCCGCGCCGGCTGCAGATCGCCTCAAACTCTGCCAGGACATCTTTCACCAGCGCATCGCGCTGAGCATCGCTAGGCGCGCGCATATCGATGGAGAACTGGCACTTTCCCGGCACCACATTGACCGAGCCTGCAGGCACTTGCAGCATGCCTACTGTGCCGACGCTGCCAGTGTCTTGCACGGCGCGGCGTTCGATGTAAAGCATCAGCTCTGCGACTGCCGCAGCCGCATCACGGCGCACGCCCATGGGAGTAGTGCCCGCGTGGCTGGCGGTGCCGATGACCTCGCCGGAGAAGCGCGCGCTGGCGTTGATCGAGGTGACGATACCCAGTGGCAATCCGAACGCGTTCAGGACCGGGCCTTGTTCGATGTGCACCTCGACAAAACCGAGGTAGTCGTCTGCCTTGCGGCGAATGAGGGGGATGTCCTCGATGCGCAGCCCGGCGTGCAGCATCGCGTCGCGCATGCGAATGCCGTTCGCGTCTTGCTGCTCCAGCCAGGCGTTTTGAAAGTCACCCGTCAATGCGCTGGAGCCCAGGAAGGTGGCCCGGTAGCGTTGGCCTTCTTCTTCGGAGAAACCAATCACTTCGATGGTGAACGGCAGGCGTTTTTCAGCCTTGTGCAACGCCTCAATGCAAGCCAGTGGCACATAGATGCCCAGTCGCCCGTCGTATTTGCCGCCGTTGCGTACGGTGTCAAAGTGACTGCCGGTCATCAGGGCTTTGGCGGATGGGTTGGTGCCTATGTAGCGGCCCACCACATTGCCTACCGCGTCGATCTGCACTGTGTCGCAGCCGCAGTCGCGCATGTCCTGCGCGATCTGGTGGGCTGCTGCCAGGTGGGCGTCGGTCAGATAGGTCACCGTCAGCTGACCTTGTGCCTCGTACTCGGGCTCCGAGAACTGGGCCAACGTTTCCTGCCAATCCCAGACCTGGTTGCCCGCTGACGGCACATGGCCGAATTTGTCGTTCAGGCGCAGCTCGGCGATGCGGTGGATATTGCGCAGGCACTCTTCGCGCTCCTGATCGGGGTGCGCGTGCAGACGGCGCTCCATCGTTGCAATGATGGTGTGCCGTTTCAGCCCAACGCCGCGCGGCCCGCGCACCGCGAGGACGAAGGGAAAACCAAAACGGGCGTTATAGGCACGGTTCAGCGCGCTTAAGCGCTCAAATTCTTCCGGCGTGCAATGTGTCAGGCCTGCGCGGCTTTGCTCGGAGGTGGATTCTGCGGTCAGCCCTTTGTCCACCATGGCTTTGCCCGCCAGCTCCGGGTGGGCGCGGATCAGCGTCAGCTGCGCTTCGACCGGCGCCTTCTGCACGACCTGTACCAAGGCGTACTTCAGATGTACCAGTGAAACAAACGGCCGCTGTGTCAGCGCTTGCTGCGCGATCCACGGGCTGTGTTCATAGACGCCGTCCAGCAGCGCGAGGGCGTCAATCAGGTCCGCCCCATTGAGTTGTTCCAGTGTGTTCATGGTGTGGGTGCCGGATGGGTGATGCGCCAGTGCTCTGCGATATCAATGCGTTTGCAGACCCAAACACGGTCATGCGTTGCGATATGGTCCAGGAAGCGTTGCAGTGCAGTGATGCGCCCAGGGCGGCCCAGCAGACGGCAATGCATGCCAATGCTCATCATCGCGGGCCGATCATGGCCTTCGGGCGCACCTTCGGCATACAGCGTGTCAAACGTGTCTTTGAGGTATTGAAAAAACGGATCAGCGTGGGAGTAGCCCTGCGGCAGCGCAAAGCGCATGTCATTGCAGTCCAGTGTGTACGGCACGATCAGTTGCTGAACGAGCGAGCCATCGGTCTTTTTCACCGGCATCCAGAACGGCAGGTCGTCGCCGTAGTAGTCGCTGTCGTAGGCAAAGCCGCCGTAGTCGGCGACCAGGCGGCGCGTATTGGGGCTATCGCGGCCGGTGTACCAGCCCAGGGGTCGCTGGCCGGTAATCGCTTCAATCGCCAGCATACCCAGCTGCATGTGTTCGCGCTCGGTGGCCTCATCCACATTCTGGTAGTGGATCCAGCGCCAGCCATGGCAGGCGATCTCGTGGCCCAGCGCCATGCAGGCGCGTGCCACCTCCGGGTGACGCTGCAAGGCCATGCCGACGCCAAATACGGTCAGCGGAAGCTTGCGTTTCTCGAACTCGCGCAGGATGCGCCAGACACCAACGCGCGAGCCGTATTCGTAAATGCCCTCCATGCTGATGTGCCGGTCCGGGTAGCTGGCCGGGTTGAACATCTCCGACAAGAATTGCTCAGAACCCGCGTCGCCGTGCAGCACGCTGTTCTCGCCACCCTCTTCGTAGTTCAGCACAAACTGCACCGCCACACGCGCCTGGCCCGGCCATTGCGCATGGGGCACCTGGCGGCCATAGCCGACCAGATCGCGAGGGTAGTGGGAGGCGGAATCCATGCAGGTCATGATAGCCAGAATCGGGCCAGGCAGGCCGCAATACCCTATTATCGAAACCAAACTTAACAACCGCCGAGGACACGCCATGGGCATGAGCACACACGTACTGGACACCACGCATGGATGCCCCGCCGCGGGCATGGAGGTGGCGCTGTTTACGACGCAAGGTGATACGGCCACGCTGGTGAAGCGCTTCGTGCTGAATGCCGATGGGCGCAACCCGGATGGACCGCTGTACGACAACGCTAGCTTGAAGGTCGGTACCTACCGTTTGGTGTTCTCCGTCGCTGCCTATTTCGCGTCGCGCGGCGCTGCCTTGCCGCAGCCGAACTTTCTGGACAAGGTAAGCATTGACTTTGGTGTGGCAGATGCGACGGCGCACTACCATGTACCGCTCTTGGTCAGCCCCTGGAGCTACTCGACCTACCGCGGCTCCTAGTATTGGCCTTCCGAAAGGGTATCGAGTTGGAACTTGCCGCTCTTGTGCCACAGCCAAGTCTCGGTATAGACCACGCGCCCCATTTTGACGGGGGCGGGCATTGGCGAGGCAGCCCGAACCATGCGTTCGATTTCGGCAACGACCTCGGGCGCCTGGCTGGGTGCGCGCAGCCATTGGATACGAACGATCTGACCACGGCCATCAATTTCCACGTCCAGCACACCAATCGCATAGAGCAAGGGCGGCATCTTGCCCTTGTAGATCCGATCGCTGTACTTCGCATACAACAGGCTTGCCGCATCCATGCGATAAGCCTTGGGGGTGAGCGCGGTGGACACCAGGCCCGGCAGGAAGACCGGGGGTGCCGGCGGCGGCGGTGGAGCCACCACGACGGGGCGTGGTGGTGGGGGCGGAGCCACCACTACTGGCTCGGGGGGCTTGGAAGCGCACCCCGCTACCAATGCCGCAACGCATGCCCACAATGCATGGCAAAAGAAAAATCGGGGGGTAGCACCCCAACGCGTTACGTCGCTGCTTTTTCGGTCCATGGTTTGCCTCAATCGGGTGTCGCTGGCAGATACTGTGCCCCAAATCAGGGGCAAATGCACCTGTTAGTTCGTTTTAAAGGTATCCAAGTGTGAATGCCAATTCCAGCCTGTTGCAACGTTTGCACGATGAGCGTGCGGTGTTGGTGCGCGTGCTGCGCGTGCAGGGCTCCGTGCCGCGTGACGCGGGCGCGTGGATGGCGGTATTCGCACGCGATTTGCTGGGCACCATCGGCGGTGGGCATATGGAATTCAGTGCCACAGCGCTGGCGCGGCAGATGCTGATGTCTGGCGAGGCGCCGCGTGAAGAGCGCTTTGCTTTAGGGCCCAGCCTGGGGCAATGCTGCGGCGGCGTGGTGCATGTGCGGCTGGAGCAGGTGGGTGCGTCCGATGTCAGCCGCCTGCAGACGGAACTTGCAGCCGAACGCAAACCCGTGGCCCTGTTTGGCGCGGGGCATGTAGGGGGGGCGCTGGTGCAGGTGTTTGCTACGCTGCCGTTTGCCGTGCAGTGGCTGGACAGCCGGGACCAGGTGTTCCCGGCACGGGTACCTGATAACGTGCAGTGCGAACATTCCGACCCGGTGCACGCTGCGGTAGACCAACTGCCGACGCAGTCCCGCGTGCTGATCATGAGTTTCAGCCATGCGGAAGATCTGGACATCGTTGCGGCTTGTCTCAAACGCCAGCGCGCGCGCGCCGATTTGCCCTATGTGGGCCTGATTGGCAGCAAGTCCAAGTGGGCATCGTTCCGCCAACAGTTGTTGGCGCGCGGATTTACCGAACAAGAGTTGGCGCACATCACCTGCCCGATTGGTGTGCCGGGTATTGCGGACAAACGCCCCGAAGTGATCGCCATTGCGGTGGCGGCCCAACTCTTGCAAGTGCGTGAAGACTAAGGAGAACAAGGATGGAAAGCTATCTGCTGGAGTGGGCCAATCTGCTATTGCGCTGGGCGCATGTGATCACGGCGATTGCCTGGGTGGGTTCATCGTTCTACTTCGTGTTTCTGGACAGCAGCCTGACGCCTCCGGTGGATGACGACCTGAAACGCCAGGGCGTCAGCGGTGAGCTGTGGGCCGTGCATGGCGGTGGCTTCTACCACCCGGTCAAGTTCGCTGGCGCGCCGCCCACGCTGCCCGCGCATTTGCACTGGTTTTATTGGGAAAGTTACAGCACTTGGCTCACCGGCTTTGCGCTGTTTACGGTGTCTTATCTCTGGAACGCGGGCACCTATCTGGTCGACAAATCGCGCATGGATTGGTCGCCCACCACTGCGGTGCTGGCGGCACTGGGTTTTCTGGTGGTGTTCTGGCTGCTGTATGACACGATCTGTCGCGTGGTCGGTCAGCGCAAGCATGGCGACCGCATCGTTGGTTTGCTGGTGGCGGTGCTGGTGTGTGTGGCGGCGTATTTGGCGTGCCAGTGGTTTGCCGGGCGCGCAGCCTTCCTGCTGATCGGCGCGATGATCGCCACCAGCATGAGCGCCAACGTGCTGTTCTGGATCATTCCGGGGCAGCGCAAGATGGTCGCCAGCATCCAGGCGGAGCAACCGGTCGACCCGGTGCATGGCTGGCGCGGCAAGCAACGCAGCCTGCACAACACCTACTTCACGCTGCCCGTGCTGTTTGCCATGCTCAGCAACCACTACAGCTTTACCTACAGCCACCCCACGAACTGGCTGGTGCTGATCGTGATGATGGGTGCCGGTGCGGCGATCCGCCAGTTCTTTGTGTTGCGCCATGGATTCAAGCTCGGACGCAATCCGCACCCATGGCCGTATGTAACGGCTGGTGTGGTGACGATTCTGGGCGTGGTGGTCTGGTTGGCACCGCAGCCAGGAGCGGGGGACGCTATGAATTCAGGAGCTGTTCACGCACAAGGGGCGGGCGCTGCAGCCATTATTTCCTATGAAAAATTGCAACCTGTACTCGCACAACGCTGCACCATGTGCCACGGCGAGACCGTGCAAATGAAGAATGTGCGGCTGGATTCTCCGGGCAGCGTGAAGCAGCATGCGCTGGCAATGTACCAGCAGGCCGTAGTCACCAAAGCCATGCCGCTGAACAATGCGACGGGCATCACCGACGAGGAGCGTGCCCTGATCAAGGGCTGGTTCGAACAAGGCGCACCGACGCCCTGACGTGAGGGCGCCACTGAACTGACCGGCGAGTCATATCAGATCAAGAGGCTGGCGATTTGTGGAGGCAAGCTATGGCATAGTGACCCGGCTTTTCTACTCTGGAGTTACTGCCTTGAAATTGAAGAATCTTTCCGTCGCGCTGCTATCCGCAGGTCTGCTGTCGTTCTCGCTGGTGTCTGCTGCGCAAAACGCTGCACCCGCCAATACCAATACGAAGATCAAAGCATCTGCCGCCGCCCCGGTCACCAAGGTGACCTCGGTCGAAGGCTTGACCGAATACCGCCTGGCCAATGGCTTGCGCGTATTGCTGTTTCCCGATGCCAGCAAGCCGACCCTGACCACCAACATTGTCTATATGGTGGGTTCGCGCCATGAGAACTATGGCGAGACCGGCATGGCCCACTTGCTGGAGCATTTGTTGTTCAAGCCCAGCGCCAACTTCGGCGTGAAGAAGGGCACCAAGACGCCGGTCGAAGTGCTGAACGCCGTGGGCGGTGAGTTCAACGGAACGACCTGGTACGACCGCACCAATTATTTTTCGACCTTTCCAGCCAATGATGACAATTTGCGCCTGATGCTGGCCATGGAGGCCGACCGCATGGTCAACGCCGCGATCGACCAGAACGACTTGTGGAACCCCAAGACCAACAAGGGCGAAATGACCGTAGTGCGCAATGAGTTTGAGATAGGTGAGAGCGACCCAATACGTGTGACGACCCAGCGCATGCAGGCCATCGCCTTTGATTGGCACAACTACGGCAAGTCCACCATCGGCGCGCGCTCGGACATCGAACAGGTCAACATCCCGCGCCTGCGCGCTTTCTACAAAAACTACTACCAGCCCGACAACGCGATCCTGATGGTCGCCGGCCGCTTTGACGAAGCCAAGGTGTTGAAGCAGGTGCAGGAATACTTCGGCAAGATTCCCAAGCCTACGCGTGTGATTCAGCCGACCTACACCGCCGAGCCGGTGCAGGATGGCGAGCGTTCGGTCGTTGTACGCCGAACCGGTGGCGCCCAGTTCGTGGGCGCCGGTTACCACGTTGCACCCGGCGCCCATGCGGATGCTGTGGCCCTCTCCGCGCTGGACCGCATACTGGTTGATGCGCCGGCTGGGCGTCTGCACAAAGCGCTGGTGGAATCCAAGCTGGCAACCAGGCTGCAAGTCAGGTCGCTTGACAACCTCGACCCCAGCTACCGCATCTATGGCGCTGTCGTAGCCAAGGACGGCAACCTGGACGCTGCGCAGAATGCGCTGTTGAAAGTCATCGAGGGTTTTGCCGCCCAGCCCATTACCCAAGCCGAGCTGGACCGCGCTAAACAGCAACTGCTAAAAGAAATAGACTTGGCGATGAACGATACCGCGAGCCTGACCATCGGTCTGACTGAAGCCCTGGCTACCGGCGACTGGCGCATGTTCTTCGTCAGCCGCGACTGGGTTGAAAAACTAGATCTGGCCAGCGTGCAGGCTGTGGCCAACAACTACTTCAAGACGACCAACCGGACCTTGGGCCGGTTCGTCCCGACAGACATTGCCGATCGCTCCGTCATTCCTGCGACGCCCAACATCGCAGCCCTGGTCACGGATTACAAAGGTCGCGCCGTGGTTGTACAGGGCGAAGTTTTCGACCCCAGCCCAGACAACATCGAGAAGCGTACGCAGCGCTCCAGCCTGCCAAATGGCATGAAGATCGCTTTGCTGCCCAAGAAGACCAAGGGCGAGACCGTCAGCATGGCATTGCAATTGCGTGTGGGCTCCGAAGAAGCTTTGCGTGCCAAAGCACAGATCGGCGAGATGGTCGCCAACCAATTGCTGATGGGCACTGACAAGCTGAGCCGCCAGGAAATCAAGGACAGCTTTGACAAATTGAAGGCGCAAGTTTCAGTCGGTGGCGGTGCGGAAGGCGTGACAGCCACCATCACGACCGTCCGCGCGAATTTGCCCGCTGCACTGGACCTGCTGGCCCAGGTCGTCTCCAAGCCCAGCTTCCCGGGCAAGGAGTTCACGGAGGGACAACTCGCCAGCATCGGGCGAATCGAGCAGTCGATTCCTGAGCCGCAACCACAGGCATTGCTCGCGATGCGGCGCCTGACGGACGCCACTCCTGCCGACCACGTGCGTCACGCGCTGACGTTCGAGGAGCAACTTGGGGCGCTGAAGGCGGTCAAGGTCGAAGACCTGCGCGCCTTCCACCAGGCCTTCTACGGTGCGGGCAATGCGAGCTTCTCTGCCGTGGGCGATTTCGATGTCGCTGTGTTGAAGACCCAGTTGAACAGCCTGTTCGGTACCTGGAAAGCGCAACAGCCGTATGCGCGTGTGACTCGCAGCATCAAGCCCGTGAGTGGCCAGAAGCTGACGCTGGAGACCCCGGACAAAGCCAATAGCGTGATGTTGACCATTCTGCCCGTGCCGATCAAGGACAGTGCGCCCAACTACCCGGCGTTGGTGTTGGCCAACCACATGATTGGTGGCGGCGCCTTGAAGAGCCGTCTGGCCGACCGCATCCGCCAGAAAGAGGGCCTGTCGTACGGCGTCGGTTCGCAGTTCAGCGCACCGGCGCAGGACCCTGCAGGTCTGTGGCTGGCATACACCATCAGTGCACCGCAAAACACCGCCAAGGTGGAAGTGGCATTGAAGGAAGAAATGCAGAAGGTTCTGGCCGAGGGCTTCACCGCGACCGAGCTGCTGGAGGCCAAGAAGGCCTGGCGCCAGGGCGAGGAAGTCAATCGCACCGAAGACCCGATGCTGTCGCGCCGTCTGGCCGACTACCTCAGCTATGAGCGCACCATGGCCTATGACAAGGATATTGAGGCCAAGGTCGCCGCGCTGACGCTGGAACAGGTCAATCAGGCGGTCAAGCAGGTCTTCAAGATTGAAAGCCTGTCCATCATCGCCGCTGGTGATTTCGCTGGTGTGGCCAAGGCTGCTGCAG
Source organism: Rhodoferax sp. (assembly GCA_043782015.1). Taxonomy (GTDB): domain Bacteria; phylum Pseudomonadota; class Gammaproteobacteria; order Burkholderiales; family Burkholderiaceae_C; genus Allorhodoferax. Next base: position 14,769 of record JAYWAV010000134.1, read on the forward strand.
CCGCAAAGTAAGTCGATAGCGCAATCCCCGGGTCTACCCAGATCTGGGGATATTGGATCGCCCAACGTGGTCTACACTGCTTCGTTCGCCCTGATCCGGGACGAGCACTCACCACACCAATGGAGCTCACCCATGTCCCGTCAATTTGGTCTTTTGAAACCCACCGTTCTGGCCATCGCAATCGCGATGGCCTTGCCTGTTCTGGCAGCCGATAAGCTGCGCATCGACAAGGAAGCGGACATTCCCCGCTTTACCTACCCCGTGACCGACAAGCTGGAGGCCGTGGTGCGCGACAAGGCGCTGTTTGCCAAAGTGACCGCGCCGGTGCGTGCGGACATGGAATCGGTATTGGCCAAATACGAAATTGGCGACAAGGCCGTGCAGCGTGGATTCCTGGCCAGCCTGTGGCAGCTCGATTTCCTGGCGGGCAACTACGATGCAGCGCTGGCTGGTGCCAATGCAATGCGCGCGCTGGAAGAAAAACCTTCCGACAAGTTGCTCTCGGGCCTGCGTGTGCGCGCCATGGTGGCAGCATTCAAGCAAACAGGTGCCATCAACACGCCAGCGTATTTTGAAGCCGTAGGCACTGCCATTCGCAAAGAGCTGGACGGCTACCCTTACGAAGTGATTGGCAATGACGTGCGCAGCTACAAGGCCGGTTCCGAGCTGATTGGCGAAGGCCGCATTCTGGGTGGTGTGCGCGATGTCATGCAGACCACGGTGGACAAGAGCGGTGCGCTCAGCTCTGACGTTGCTCCCGGTGTGATCAATTCCCGCTACGCGCTGGAAACCGCGCTGCCGCTGAAGCAGACACTGATTGCCACCTACACCGCCTATCTGGATGCCCACAAGGTTGAGAAAAAAGACATCTGGGCTGCGCGCAATGTGACGCTCCCCACGACTGGAAAATACAAGACTGTCAATGTGGCGGTCTGGGACAGCGGCGTAGATACCAAATTGTTCCCAGGCCAGTTGCTGCTGGACGCCAAAGGCAAACCCGAAGTGATCGCCTTTGACCTGGAAGCTCGCCGCACCACGGGCGAGTTGTTCCCTATCCCGCAAGCGATTCAACCCAAGCTGCCGGAAATGCTGGCACGGACCAAGGGCTTTTCGGACCTGACGTCCAACATCGATAGCCCCGAATCCGGCGAGGTCAAGAAGTTCTTCTCTGGCCTGAAGCCCGAAGAGTTCAAGCCCACGATGGAGCAACTGGGCCTGTCTGGCAACTATGTGCATGGCACCCATGTGGCGGGCATCACGCTGGCTGGCAACCCCTATGCGCGTCTG
>JAYWAV010000135.1:0-5779 GCA_043782015.1 Rhodoferax sp.
TAGTCAGCTCAGGGCTGGTGGTAGTAAGTTTGGTGCGAATCGTGGCCGGCGTCTGCGCATAGCGCGCCGCAAACGCGTTATGCGGCGGCAAGTTGCCGCGTGCCACAGTCGGGTCCTGCTCGACCAGGTATGGGAAGTCGGCGTCAGAGACCCATGGCAGCGAGTCCAGCGGCAGGCGCAGGCCCATGGGCGAATCACCGGGCATCAAATACATGCGCTCGTCGCGGAAGAACCAGGGGCCAGTGGTCCATACCAGGCCTGAGGTGCGTGGGCCTTCGGCAACCTTGAGCGGCAGCACGTAACCGACCTCAGCGTCCAGCTTCTGCTCGAACACACGGCGCAGGCGGGCGCGTTCCATCTCGTCGTCCAGCTTTGAGTTGAACGGGTCCACATTGACTGGCAGGCGGCGTTCGCGCCACAGGTAGTACCAGCTGTCTTCATACCCGGCCTGCACAAACTTGTCGGTCAGGCCCAGCTTGGAGGCCAGCGTGCGGATGAAGTAGCCCGCGTCTTTTGCGGTGTAGTGGGTGGGCTTGCGTTCGTCGGTAAACAGCGCGGGGTTGTTCCACACCTTTTGCTTGTCGGCGCGCCAATAGATGTTCAGCGCCCAGCGCGGAAGTTGTTCGCCCGGGTACCACTTGCCCTGGCCAAAGTGCAGAAAACCGCCCCGGCCGTATTCATCGCGCAGCTTGTGCACCAGCGCTTGCGCAAAGCCACGTTTGGTTGGGCCGAGCGCGTCGGTGTTCCACTCGGCAGCGTCGCGGTCGTCCACGGCAACAAACGTGGGCTCGCCGCCCATCGTCAAGCGCACATCGCCGGCCACCAGCTCCCGGTCCACCCGCTCGCCCAGCTTCATCACGTCGGCCCACTGCTCGGCCGTGTAGGGCTTGGTGACGCGAGGCGACTCGTAAATGCGCGTGACCTGCATGTGGTGGCTGAACTCCACCTCGCTCTTGTCCACGCCGCCTTCGATAGGGGCGGCGCCGGAGGGTTGCGGTGTGCAGGCCAGCGGAATATGGCCTTCGCCAGCCATCAGGCCCGAAGTGGCGTCCAGGCCGATCCAGCCCGCGCCGGGCAGATAGACCTCGCACCAAGCGTGCAGATCGGTGAAATCGACTTCGGTGCCGCTAGGGCCGTCGAGTGACTTCACATCGGGTTTCAACTGGATCAGATAGCCCGACACAAAGCGCGCGGCCAGACCGCAGTGGCGCAGCAGCTGCACCAGCATCCAGGCTGAATCGCGGCAGGAGCCGGAGGCCAAGGTCAGCGTTTCTTCGGGCGTCTGCACACCGGGCTCCATGCGAATCGTGTACGCCACAGCCTTGTGCACCAACTGGTTCAGGTCCACCAAAAAGTCGATGGTGCGGCGGCGCTTGCGGTTGGTCGTGTTCAGGAAAGCCTTGAACAACGGCGTGAGCGGGTCCACCACCAGGTAGGGCGCCAACTCTTGCTTTAGCAATGGCTCGTACTTGAACGGAAACTCTTCAGCCGCTGGTTCCAGGAAAAAATCAAACGGGTTGTAGACCGCCATCTCGACGATCAGATCGACCGTGACTTTGAACTGTTGGGTCTTTTCGGGGAACACCAGACGTGCCTGGTAGTTGGCATAGGGGTCTTGTTGCCAGTTCAGGAAATGAACTTCGGGCTCGACCTTGAGTGCGTACGACAGTACCTTGCTGCGGCAATGTGGCGCGGGGCGCAAACGGATGACTTGGGGGCCGAGGTTGACCAGGCGGTCATACGTGTAGTGCGTGACGTGGTTCAGCGCTGCGTGGATAGACATGGGCCGTTCTCAATGGTGCCGTGCGTTCCCCGCAGGGCGTGTGCGTCGTATCCGCATAGTAGCAAGAGTTTCCATCACCAAAATGACGGGCTAACTCCTTTCTAGCAAGAGGCGGGCCACCGGCGTTTTGTCTTTGGTTTTAGACGATGTTTTGTGTCCTGCCGGGGTGGGGAGCGCCCGGGGGCCTCATGGCGTGCCAAAGGCCACACAAATCGGCTCCCAGGCACTCCCCACCCCAGCGAGAAGATGCGTAGTGGGGCCAGTTGCGCAAAGCAAGCACTCAGCCGGGGAAGGGGACTGTGCGGGGCCGATATGTGCGCGTTTGGCACTCGGGAGGCCCCGCACAGTCTCCTTCTTCGGCAGCGCCCACCAAGGTAGTTCCGGCATCAAAGGATCAATAATGTTCCATGCCTCACACCGCCACGACGCACTCGGATACTCCGGTGACCACACGGTCCGCCGGGCTGCTCTGGTGGCTGTTGGGGTGGGTCGTCGGTACCACCGTGCAATTGCAGCAAGCCGCTCTGTGGAGTGGCTGGGTTTATATGGCTTTTGGGCTGCTGGCGCTTGCAGGATATGCGCTGGCTGCTCATAAAAGAATAGCAAGTACGGTTTGGATGGCGGTGCTTGCAGCTGGTGTGCTGGCGTTTGCCTGTACCGGCGGGCGGGCGCTGTGGTTTCTGGACAGTGCGTTGGACCCTGCGCTGGAGGGGCGCGACGTGCAGGTACAGGGCGTGGTGCGTGGCCTGCCTCAGCGCAATGAGTCCGGACTGCGGTTTCGGCTGGATGTGGAGACTGCGGCACTGGACGGGAAGCCGCTGGTCTTGCCATCGCGTATCGATGCAGCCTGGTACGGCGACGCTGGTACCGCGCCACCCGCCGCCTTGCAAGCGGGCGAGCGCTGGCGCATGACACTGCGGCTGAAGGCGCCGCATGGTGCGCGCAATCCGAATGGGTTTGATTTTGAGCTTTGGTTGTGGGAACAAGGCGTACAGGCCACCGGCTACGTGCGCACCGGGGCGCGCGATGCACAGCCAGAGCGCCTGGCACAAACCGCATGGCACCCGGTGGACTGGGCGCGTCAGCAGTTGCGCGACCGCATTGTGGCGACGGTGGAGCCGCGCCAGGTCGCAGGACTTATTGCAGCGCTGGTGGTCGGCGACCAGAACGCCATTGACCGGGTGGATTGGGATGTATTTCGCGCCACTGGGGTAGCCCATCTCGTCAGTATTTCCGGGCTGCACATCACCATGTTTGCCTGGGGCGCGGCGTGGGTGGTCGGCTGGTTGTGGCGGCGCTCTGGCAGTTTGTGTTTGCGCCTGCCAGCACCGAGCGCCGCATTGGCGGGTGGCGTGTTGCTGGCCACGGCGTATGCGGTGTTCAGCGGCTGGGGCGTGCCGGCGCAGCGTACCTGTCTGATGCTGGCGACCGTGGCGCTGTTGCGCCTGTCGGGCCTGCGCTGGCCTTGGCCGTTGGTGTGGATGTTGGCCTGCGCGGTTGTGGTCGCCGTCGATCCTTGGGCTTTGTTGCAGGCCGGTTTCTGGCTTAGCTTTGTCGCCGTTGGTGTTTTGTTTGCTACAGATTCAGGAGCTGCTCGCGCACATTCCACGGGTGCTAGCGGCCAATTTGATGGTCAACTTTCCGCCGGGCCACCCCAAGGAAAGTTAGCCCCCTTGGGGGGCAGCGCAGCACACGCAGTGGCCAGCGTGGGGGCCATGTTTAGGGAGCAATGGGTAGTGACGGTCGCTTTGGCGCCTTTGACATTGTTGCTATTCGGTCAGGTCTCGCTGGTCGGCTTGATCGCTAACGCGATAGCCATTCCGTGGGTCACGCTGGTTATTACGCCGCTGGCTATGCTGGGCGCTTTGGTGCCCGCGCTGTGGGATGTAGCGGGCTGGGCGATTGCGCTGTGGATGCAGGTGTTGCAGTGGCTGGCGGCTTTGCCGTGGGCCACGGTATCGCTGGCAACGCCGCCCTTGCTCATCGCTATCGCAGGAGTTGTGGGCGGGCTATTGCTGGTATTGCCGGCACCCTGGCATCTGCGGGCGTTGGGTCTGCCGCTGGTGTTGCCGGTGCTGCTGTGGCAAGCGCCGTTACCGCCTGACGGACAATTTGAATTGTTGGCGGCCGACATAGGCCAGGGCAATGCGGTGCTGGTGCGCACGGCCAAGCACGCGCTGCTGTACGACACCGGGCCGCGCTACAGCCAGGACAGCGACGCCGGGCACCGCGTGCTGGTGCCTTTGCTGCAGTCCCTGCACACGCGGCTGGACCGCGTAGTGCTCAGCCACCGCGACATTGACCATGCGGGTGGCGCAGCGGCGGTGTTGGGCATGCAGCCGCAGGCGGACTTTTACAGCTCGATAGAGACCGACCACCCGCTGCAGGCCTTGCGCCCGATTACACGGTGTGAGGCCGGGCAGCGCTGGGTTTGGGACGGCGTTGAATTCACGGTACTGAGCCCCGAGCCGGAAGACTATTTTGCGGACTTGAAACCGAATGCGCTGTCGTGCGTACTGCGCATTTCCGCTGGCGTGCAGACGGCCTTGCTGGTGGGCGACATCGAGCAGCCACAGGAGGCGTATCTGGTGGCGCAGGCGCGTATCGCCGCCGGGCCACCCCAAGGCGATGCAGCCCCCTCGGGGGGCAGCGAACCACACGCAGTGGGGAGCGTGGGGGCCACATCACTCAAGGCGCAAGTGCTTTTGGTCCCGCACCACGGCAGCAAAACCTCCAGCAGCGCTGCGTTTCTGGATGCCGTGCAGCCGCAATGGGCGCTGGTGCAGGCAGGCTATCGCAACCGCTTTGGCCACCCTGCGGTATCCGTCTTGCGGCGCTACCAGGAGCGCCAGATTGCGGTTCTGGATTCGCCCCATTGTGGTGCCATGACCTGGCGATCTTGGCAGGCGGACCGTATGGATTGCCAACGTTCGCAGGCTCTGCGTTACTGGCACCATCATGTGCCATAGTGGTGCACCTGCAAGTTCAGTGTGAAACCGCCCGGGTGGTCCGAAGCTTGCTTGGCGAAGTGTGTGGAGAGAATAGATATGGCCCCATTTGACGAGATGTACACGCAACTGCCTTATGCCTTTTTTTCGAAAGGCGAGCAGATACGTGACCATTACAAAATCTACGACGCCTGGCTCGCGCGCCAACCCGGCGACATGATGGCCAAGCGGCGCGAAGAAGCCGAGATGATTTTTCGCCGCGTGGGCATCACCTTCGCCGTCTATGGCGAGAAGGATGAAGACGGCGCAGGTACCGAGCGGCTGATCCCGTTCGACCTGATCCCCCGCATCATCCCGGCGCACGAGTGGGCGACCATGGAAAAAGGCCTGGTGCAACGCGTCACCGCGCTGAACCGCTTCATCCATGACATCTACCACGACCAGGAAATTTTGAAGGCCGGTATCGTGCCTCGCGAGCAGATCGAGAACAACGCGCAGTACCGTCCCGAGATGGTCGGCGTGGATGTGCCCAACAACATCTATTCGCAGATCTCCGGCATCGACATCGTGCGCGCCCGCGATGCCAATGGCGATGGTCAGTACTACGTTTTGGAAGACAACTTGCGCGTGCCCAGCGGCGTCTCCTACATGCTGGAAGACCGCAAGATGATGATGCGGTTGTTCCCTGATTTGTTCAGCGCACACCGCGTGGCGCCTATCGCGCATTACCCTGATCTGTTGCTGGAAACCCTGCGCGCCAGCAGCCCGGCCACGACCGCTGAGCCTACCGTCGTAGTGCTGACGCCTGGCATGTACAACAGCGCCTACTTTGAGCACGCGTTTTTGGCGCAGCAAATGGGGATCGAGCTGGTTGAAGGGCAGGACCTGTTTGTCAAAGACAACTTTGTATACATGCGCACCACGCGCGGCCCGCGCCGCGTCGATGTGATCTACCGCCGCGTCGACGACGACTTCCTCGACCCCACGGTGTTCCGCCCTACGTCCACACTGGGTTGCGCCGGTTTGCTGGAAGCCTACAAGGCAGGCC
>JAYWAV010000136.1:0-5765 GCA_043782015.1 Rhodoferax sp.
ACCGAGGTGTGCGGCCTGCACCGCAAAAACCAATACGACCTGATCCTGCTGGATTTGCAGATGCCGGGCATGGACGGATTTGCGGTAATGGAAGGGCTCAAGTCCAACGTGACTGACAGCTACATGCCGGTCATCGTGCTGACCGCTCAGCCCGGGCACAAGCTGCGTGCCCTGCAAGCCGGCGCGAAGGACTTCATCAGCAAGCCGCTGGATCTGATCGAAGTGAAGACGCGTATTCACAACATGCTGGAGGTGCGGCTGCTGTATCGCAAGCTGGAGGATTTCAACCGCGTGCTGGAACAGACCGTGTTGGAGCGAACGGCAGAGCTGCGCGAAAGCGAAGCCCGCTACCGCAGCCTGACCGAGCTGGCCTCCGACTGGTACTGGGAGCAGGACGAGAACGGCAACTTCACCAAAGTGTCCGGCCCGGTGCTGGAAATGCTGGGCATACAAACCTCGGACCTGGAAGGCAATGCACCAGGTACACGCGTGGATTGCTGGGATGACGCGGAGCGGGAGGAGTTGCGCAGCACCATCGCGGCACGCCAGCCCTTTCTGGATTTCGCGTTCCACCGCACCAATCCGGATGGGACGCTGCAGGAATTCCGGGTCAGCGGAGAGCCGATGTTCAACCAGAAAAGCCAGTTTCTGGGCTATCGCGGCATTGGCATGGAAATCACGCATAGCCATTGACCGTACTTCACAGATCGCCCCACATGTCACCTCTGCACCACCCCCACCAAAACCATCTTCTGGCGGCTTTGCCCCAGTCCAGCTTCGACAGCTTTGCCCAAGAGCTGGAACTGGTTGCGCTGCCTCTGGGGCAGATGCTCTACGAGCCCGGAACGCAATTGCGCCACGCTCTGTTTCCCATCAACAGCATCGTCTCGCTGCACTATGTGACCGAAACCGGTGCTTCTGCGGAAACCGCGGGCGTCGGTAACGAGGGTGTGCTGGGAATTTCACTCTTCATGGGCGGCGATACCACGTCCAGTTCGGCCGTGGTGCAAACCGCGGGGCACGCTTACAAGCTGGAGCGCAGCATTCTCAAGCGGGAGTTCAACCTGGCCGGGCCATTCCAGCAATTATTGCTGCGCTATGCCCAGGCATTGATGACGCAGATGGCACAAACGGCAGTGTGTAACCGGCATCACTCGGTGGAGCAGCAGCTGAGCCGCTGGTTGCTGCTGACGATGGACCGCGTACCGACGCGGGAATTGGTAATGACGCAAGAGCTGGTGGCCAGCATGCTGGGTGTGCGGCGCGAAAGTGTGACCGAAGCCGCTGGCAACCTGCAAAGCGCCGGCTACATCAGCTACCGCCGCGGCCACATCAGCGTGTTGAACCGCAAGGGCCTGGAGACCCATACCTGCGAATGCTACAGCGTGGTCCGCAAGGAGCTGGCCCGTCTTTTGACCGACGTGCGCAGCCCGCTTTCTGCTTGATATTTATTCCTGACACTTACTTCTTGAGGGTCATGTTGTTAATGACGGCTTTCACGCCGGCCACCCCGCGCACCAATTCGTTAGCACGCTGAATCTGGGCTTCGTTGTCGGCAAACCCGCTGAGTTGCACTTCGCCTTTGCGGGTTTCCACGTTGAAGTCGAAAGCTTTGACGCTGGGGTCGGCAATCAATACCGACTTGACGCTGGCCGTCAACACCGCATCGTCCATCTGCATACCGACGGTAATGGGTGGCGGCGGGACGATGGGAAGTACGTCCTTGGCCTTGTTGCAGGCACTGACAGACAGTACAAGAAGTACCGCTGCCAGAGAGAACTTCGGCGCGACCATTACGGACGAATGGCGATCTCGTTCTTGACGGATTTCACACCCTTGACACCCCAAGCCAGCGACTCCGCAGTAGAGCGCTCGGTGGAGCTCTTGGCGAAGCCGGAGAGCATCACAGTGCCCTTCATGGTTTCCACGCTGATGGCAGAGGCGTCCACTTGCTTGTTGTCAATAAAACGGGCCTTCACCTGGGTGGTGATGGTCGAATCATCGACATATGCACCGACAGACTCCTGGCCGCGGGTAACCGCACAGCCGGTGGCCGACAGAGTGGCAACGGCGAGCATGGAAGCGCTGAGAATGAAAGCGAACGATTTGCGTTGGATCATGGTAAATCTCCTGTTGAACAATAAACCCTGACCCCAGAAAGCGGCGCCAGATGGTGATTGCACTTTAGGTTCCGGCTAAATTGCAGTCGGTGCGTTGGCGCACGCAGCTTCAAGCGATCGCAACCACCCAGCATGAGTCCGCGGGCAAGTCGCTCCACGGTAGTCGCTGCCCTACAGCCAATAGCTGCGCTCCGGCAACACCAGCGACAGCAAGGGCCTCTTGTGCCTGCACACGCAACAGTATGAAACGCAGGGTTTGCGTGCCACGTACCAGCGTGATTTCCGCGCGCGGCCAGTGCAATGGCAGACAAGGCGTCAACGTGATGTGCACGGCCGTTTGCTGCAGCCCCATGATGGACTCCACCGCCGCGCGGTGCATCCATGCAGCAGCACCGGTGTACCAACTCCAGCCGCCACGCCCAACGTAAGGCGGCGCACTGTATACATCCGCGGCCATCACGTAGGGCTCCAGGCCATAGGCTGGGCCTCGCGTGGCATGGACAGCCCGATGGGCTGGACTGAGGTACGTGAAGTAGCGATACGCGCGGCCCGGGTCCCGAAGCACGTCGGGCTGTGTGACGGACAGCTTGGCTGCCGCCATCAACGCCCACACGCCTGCGTGGGAATACTGGCCACCGTTTTCTCTCACGCCCGGCGGATACGCTTGTATGTAACCCGCCACTGGCACGGCATGTGCAAACGGTGGTGTCAATAATCTGAGCAAACCCGCCTGTGTATCCACCAGCATCGTCTCCGCAGAAACCATCGCCTCAGCTTGTTTTTGCGCAGAGGTCGCACCGGACAGCACCGACCAGGCTTGTGCAATCAGGTCCTGCTGGCCCTCCGGGTTGTGGTGCGAGCCCAAGGGGCTGCCATCATCAAAGAATGCCCGACTGAACCACTGTCCATCCCACGCCGGTCCGTCCAGCGCACGCTGCCAGCCCAGCATCGCCTGCTCCCAGCGCAATGCGCGTGGCGCTTGCCCGCGCTTGCGCGCCAGCGCGGCGAATCCGGGCACCATGTCGCACAACAGCCAGGCCAGCCAGACCGATTCGCCCTTGCCCTGATCGCCAACACGGTTCATGCCGTCGTTCCAGTCACCGCCACCCATCAGTGGCAAGCCATGCACGCCCACTCTCAAACTGCGGTCAATCGCCCGCGCCGCGTGTTCGTAGACGGATGCACTCTGGGCGCTGATGGTCGGGGTGAAATAGGCGTCTTCTGCACCTTCTGGAATCTCGATGCCTTCCAGAAAAGGTACAGACTCGTCCAGCAGCGCCGCGTCTCCGGTTGCGCGCAGGTAGTGCAGGCATGCATGGGGCAGCCACAGCAGGTCGTCTGAAAAATGGGTGCGCACACCGGCCCCACCGGGAGCGTGCCACCAATGCTGTACATCTCCCTGCTCAAATTGCCGTGAAGCGCAGAGCAGGATCTGCGCACGCAGCATGTCAGGCGCAGCCCACACCAACGCCATTGCATCCTGCAACTGGTCCCGGAACCCGGTGGCACCACCGGCTTGGTAGAAGCCGGATTTGGCCCAGAGTCGACAAGACACTGCTTGGTACAGCAGCCAGCGGTTGGCCAGTGCGTCGAACAAGGGGTCTGGCGTTTTCAATGTTGTAGCACCCAACAGTTGATCCCAACGCTTGGTAACCTGCTCCAAACGCAGCCCGCCAGGCCGCCCTGCAGATTGCCTGGCCAGTTGCAGGCAATCGTCGGGATTGTCGGCATAGCCCAGAAGAAAAGTGCATTGTGATGTGGCACCAGCACCCAGATGCATTTCCATGGACAGCGCAGCGCACGGATCCAGACCCTCCCCACGCGACTGCCCCCATTCGTCTGGCAACACCAAGCGCCCTTGTGAATCAAAACATTCACGGCGGTCACAGGTCCAATCGGCTTTGCTCTCATGCGGAACCTGAAGACCCAGAAATGCCGTACCGCCGCCAAGGCCACTGGCAGCATCGTTTTGCGTAGCCCGCAGCACATGTAGCAAATTGTTGCCACTGTGCTCCTGTGAATACCGCGTGAACACGGTCGAGCGGTCCGCACGACGGGCACCCAGCAGCCAGGCCACTACGCCGGTCAGGCGCAAATGCATCGTGCGTTCGCCGGTATTGGTCACCGATATCTGCAGTTCTTTCACGCTGGCCTGTATGTCTACGCACCAGCGCGCATGCACCTGCAAGTTGCGATGGCTATGGCGCAGGCTGGTGAAACCCTGTCCATGGACTACCTGGTAATGGGTGTCGGCCCCGTAGGCTCCGGGCGCAATGCTCCAGATATCACCCGATCGGCGCTCCTGAACCAGAAACCACTCGGCAGCGGGGTCCCGCACGGGGTCATTTGACCAGGCCGTCAACTGGCCCATGCGGCTGTTGCGGGCCCAGGTATAGCCGCCGCCCGATTCGGAAATATGGGCACCGAAATCCGGATTGGCCAACACGTTGATCCACGGGCGGATGGGGCGATTGCCTTCGCCCACATCAAATCGGAACTCACTGCCTGCATTCTGAAAATGTCCGTGCGGCCCAGGGCCAGACGCGCCAGGACTACGGCGAAGCGCAACCACGGTGGGAGCCAGGGCTTCGCGCGCAGACAACGCCAGCCCATGCCGATCGGCCCATTCCTGCACATGGAGTGACAGCGGCCTGCCATCTGCCTGCAAATGCAGTCGTGCGAGTGCCTTCAACGTGGACAGTTCACCATCGGTCAGAGCGTCCATGCGCAGCACATGAAAGGTGGGGGTGGATACATCGGTGCGTACGCGCGCGGCCGTCGCATGGCGTTCACGCAAGGCCTCTATTTCTCGTTGCAACTCCATGGCGTAGGACGCAGGCTCTGCGTTCAGAATCACCAGATCGCAGGCAATACCACCCCAGGTCCACAGGCCCATCGCCTGCGTGAGGGAACGCAACATGCCCAAACCGTGCAGTGCACCAATCGACACCAGTAGCACGGGGCGATCACCCGACAAGCCAAATCGCCACAAGACACGGCGATCACAGAAGCGCGGCACGACAGCCAGCGCCGAGTCACGTGGCTGGCGTGCCCGTGACAAAGTTTGCGTCAACGCAGTGGTGAGCAGTTGCTGGGCCACAAAATTCTCGGGACTCATGCGCAGCGCGCGCAAACGGATACCGGCGAGCGTCGCTGACATCAGGGAGGCGCGCCGTATATGGCCACTTTGGCGGTACTTGTCCACCACTGCACGCAGGGTGTCGCCGTTGTCACTCACCGCCGTGGCGAAGGTCAATTGCAACTTGGCATTGGCGCCAATGCGCAGGGCCACAGCCAGACAGGCAACCGGGTCCAGTCCGGTCTGCAGGTCGACTGGAGCGCCTAGCCCCGTCATCGGAACACTGCCCAAACGGGCTTCAGGATGCGCTGGCCCGCGGTTGCGTCCCAACCATTCCTGGCGATCCGTCTGCACACGCAGTGTGACGGCCGAGGCATCGGTGGACGCCAGAAAATGGGCCATGTGCACGTGTGCATCAGTGTGCAGCCGCGGCGTGCGCTCAAACAGAATGGCCTGGTGGGCAGCCAGCCACTGCGCTTGCACAAAGAGATTGCCGAATACCGGGTGCGCTTCATCGGCCATTGGCGCAGCCAGTGTGACCTCCATGACCGATATCAGTTCCAGCG
>JAYWAV010000137.1:0-5717 GCA_043782015.1 Rhodoferax sp.
ACGTGCGTGCCTTGCGCCAACCCGCTTGAACCCCGCAACCACACGGCAAACAGGGAGTTAGCACTCATCGTCATAGAGTGCTAATATTGTGGTTCTGAACAAAGGAGTTCTGAAATGACCTACGCCTTAGCAACCCCTGCAATCGTACCGACCGCGGCCAACCCTTGGTCCGTCGTGCCTTCGCTTGGCAACCTGGATGCCTACATTTCAGCTGCCAACCGCCTGCCCATGCTCACGCTGGAAGAAGAGCAGGAATTTTCACGCAAGTTTAAAAACGATAATGACCTTGAGGCCGCCAGTAAGTTAGTGCTCTCTCACTTGCGCTTGGTCGTGTCCGTCTCCCGTCAATACTTGGGTTATGGCCTGCCCCACGGCGACCTGATCCAGGAAGGCAACGTGGGCCTGATGAAGGCCGTGAAGCGCTTTGACCCGGACCAAGGCGTGCGCCTGGTGAGCTATGCCATGCACTGGATCAAGGCAGAAATCCACGAATACATCCTGAAGAACTGGCGCATGGTCAAGGTCGCAACGACCAAGGCCCAGCGCAAGCTGTTCTTTAACCTTCGATCCATGAAGGCCCGCTACAAGAGCGATGACGCCGCTGCAGACTTGGGCACGCACCGCGAAACCCTGAACCCCGAGCAAATCGCGGCGATGGCGCGCGCGCTCAACGTCAAGCCAGAAGAAGTCATCGAGATGGAAACCCGGTTGTCGGGCGGCGATGTGCTGCTGGACCCCACCCCCAACGACGACGGTGAAGAAGCTTTTGGTCCGATTGCCTACCTGACCGACACCAACCACGAACCCTTGGCGATGATCGAAGCGCACCAGCGCGATGTACTTGCATCAGAGGGCATTGCCACCGCGCTGGACGCGCTGGACCCCCGCAGCCGCCGCATCGTTGAAGAGCGCTGGCTCAAGGTCAACGACGACAACTCCGGTGGTATGACACTGCACGACTTGGCTGCGGAATACGGCGTCAGTGCCGAGCGCATTCGCCAGATCGAAGTGGCGGCGATGAAGAAAATGAAGACGGCGCTCGCGGCTTACGCCTGAACGTCGGTTTCTCTCCCTATTTCACTGCCTGTTTACGCCAGAGCTGGATGTTGGTTTCCACCAGCTTTTTCATGGCGTTGTCTGCAACCAGCTTGTACAGCGCCTTCGCAATGCGTCCGCGCATCTCGCCCGTGTTGCAAGGGGACAAATGAGACAGCGTGAGGTACAAGCCCTCGTTGCTCACGGCAACGATTGAGGTTTTTAGGCCCGTGTATTCGAGCTTGGCCGCCAAAGCCAGACCCGGGTCTTCCTCATAGACGACATATTCCGCCCGACCCAGGGAAAGCATGCGAAATGCCTGCTCCAGCTGCGGTACTTCGTCGATCTGCAAAGACGCTTTGGCGTAGCGGTCAAAGCCTTCACCAAAACTGTTGTTGATGACCGTCAGTCCCCGGCGGTCCTTGAGGTCGCTCCAGGCCTTGTAGGGAAAGCTGTCCTTGGCCCGGGTCCAGATGACGGTGCGTGTACCCCGGAATGCAGGATAGAAATAATCCATGTACTCCAGCCGGGGCATTGTCAGAAAAGCCCCGGCAATCAGATCTACGCGCCCGCTTTTGGCTTCCTCCTGGACACGCGCCCAGGAACCCACATACTTCACGGTGATGGGCAGGCCGATTTCTTTGGACAGCAACTGCAGCAGGTCGGCATTGGCGCCCATGAGTCGGTTGCCATCCGCCGGATCACGCCATAGGTACGGCGAATACTCCGGATTGCCCGTGGCGACCAGAGATTTGCATGCGGTCTGCGCTGCCGCGCCGCCCGCGGCAAGCAACAGGGCCATGCTTGCGCAATAGCTGCTCCAGCGAAAGATGTATTTGTCGGTATTTTTGATTTTCATAACCCAACGCTTGTTATCGATGCCAACCGAACCCTTGCAGTCTAGCGATAAGTGGCCATCCCTGTCGCCACTTTATTGCGACACAATGCATATGGCGGCCTCCTCGTACAAAAGTATTTCTCGCCCCGACCTACACACCATGCGCCACAACGTCCTACTGACTGCTCTTTTTTTAATAGCTGCTTGCGCAGTATCTGCGGGCGCTGCAGCCCAATTTTCCAATAAAGATCTTGCCTCCTGGCCAACCAAACCACTGCGCATCGTCGTCGGCTTTCCAGGTGGCTCGTCGCCAGATTTGACAGCCCGCGCACTCGCTGAGCCGCTGTCACGGGCGCTGGGCCAGCCAGTGATCGTGGAAAACAAGGTGGGGGCGGCAGGCAATATCGCTGCGGACTATGTCGCCAAGGCCACCGACCACCACACCATCGGCTTGATGATCAACGGCAACATGACGATTGCCAAGCTGCTGAACCCCAGGCTGCCGTACGACCCGTTGAAAGACCTGCAACCGATCAGCCTGATAGGTTTTTCGCCGCTGGTATTGGTGGCGCCTGCCACCGCCCCGGGCGCGACGGCACACGACTTTCTGGCGGCCGCCCGGCAAGGCGGTGACCGCTGGAACTATGGCACGCCGGGTGTGGGCACCGTGGGCCATTTGGGGATGGAGTTGCTGAAGTCCAAGGCGGGCTTTGGCGCAGTGCATGTGCCCTACCCGGGCTACCCGCAGGTGGCCACTGCGCTGATCTCCGGCGACTTGCAGCTATCGCTGTTGCCGCCTGCTTTGGCCAGCGTGCAAATCCGTGCGGGCAAGCTCCGGGCCATCGCGATCACCGCGAGCGTGCGCAGTGCGCTGGTGCCGGACATCCCCAGCCTGTCAGAAGCAGGTGTGAAAGATTTCAACCTGGAAATATGGAACGCGGTGGCCGCGTCCAACAGCCTGCCCAAACCCATCGCCGCGCGGCTGTCAGCGCTGATCAGCGAGATCGTGCGTACCCCGGAGATGCGGCAAAAACTGCTTCAGCAAGGCTGGGCGGTGGCAGGCACGTCCGCCGACGGGCTGGCGAACCGGGTGAAGGCGGATACCGCTCTGCTGAGCGGCATCATCGCCACGCAACACATCACCATCGACTAATTCCTTAATCCCCCAGCAGCTCGCCGATAGCTTGCAAGTCTTCGACCTTGTCGCAGACCGATTTGACGACCATCACGATGGGCACACCAAGCAGCAATCCCCAGATACCCCACATCCAGCCCCAGAAGATTAGCGCCACCAGCGCCGCCACAGGGCTCATGCGGCTGGTGCGCGTGGTCAGCCAGGGCAGCAGCAGGTTGCCTACCAGCGTGTGGATTAGCAGCGACGTCCCACCGACCAGTAACGCCATCTGGATGCTGTTGAACTGCATGAAGGCGAGCAGGCTGCTGGCCGCCATCATGGCCACTGAGCCCGCATAGGGAACGAGATTGGTGACCGCCGCAACCACTCCCCACACGATGGCGTTGTCCATGCCGATCGCCCAAAACGTAAGGCTGGTCGCCACGCCAACGACGACGCTTACAAAAATCTGTACCAGCAGATAGCGCTCGATGTTGGTGCGAATGTCGTCCAGTACATGGACCGTGATCTTTTTCTTTTGCAGGCTGGCCCCGGATAGCTTGACCAGCTTGCGCCGAAAAGTATTGCCTGAGCCTAGCGCAAAATAGGTCAGGAAGGCCACCAGTGTGAGCTGCCCGGCGAATGCGAGCAAGCCCACTGTGCCACTCCACAGGTAATCACGCACATTGAAATGCGGCCGCTCTACGGCCACGCGCATCACGCCCTTTTGTGCCGCGGCTTTTGCGGAGTTTTCCTGGCCCACTTGTTCCAGTTGCGCGGCAGCCTGTTGCACGGCATCCAGCGCGCTGGTGTTGGATGACCCTCCGGGATGCAGGGCCTGACGCAGCTTCTGCGCCGCCACAGGCATGGCGTCCAGCAACTCCGACGCACTGCCAGACAATGAATAGCCAGCGCCGCCCACAGCGCCCGCCAGGCTGAGCAAGACAACAGCAGCACCCACCCAGCGAGACACCCCGCGGCGCTCCAGCCAGGCGATCAGAGGCGACAGGGCGTACGTCAGCAAAACGCTCAACATCAATGGAATAAATACCTGCGCCGCCCAGCGCAACGCAAAGATGCTGGCCAGAGCAGCCAGTACAAAGAGGGACACGCTTCGCACATCCACGGGCATATGCAGCAGAACAGGATCAGGCTTGGCGGATGTTGGTTCCAGCGTGGGAGCGGCTGTGGGCTGCGAGGTTGCAACCAAGGGCATCTCGGGCACTTCGGCCGTGTCAGTTGGGTCCGCCATCACCATCTCTGCAAAGTAGAAAATGGCAGTATAGGAAACGCGCACAGCTAAAACTGTGCCCTGGCACACGGACAGCGGGATTCAATCGAAGGATATTGGCGACAGCCTACTGGATCAAATTGTTCTTTAATGCGTAGTAGGTCAAGTCGCTATTGGATGCGAGGTTCAATTTCTCCATGACACGGGTGCGGTATGTACTGACAGTCTTTGCACTGAGAAACATGTTCTCGGCAATGCTCCCTACGGCTTCGCCCTTGGCCAGCCGCAAAAAAACATGCAGCTCGCGCTGAGACAACTTTTCATGCAGCGGTTTGTCCACCCCACCCACCAAAGCCTCAGCCAGCCGCTCGGCCACTGCCGGGGTAATGAATTTACGTCCACCAAATACCGTGCGAATGGCTTCTGCAATTTGTTCGGGGTCGCAGTCCTTGCTCAGATAGCCGCTCGCACCCTGCTGCAACAAGGCAGTCGCATAGTGCGTTTCCGGCAGGGCACTCAATATCAACACCGGCAGATCGGGCACACGCTCCTTGATAGCCGCCAGCGCCTCCACGCCACCCTGGTCACCCATCGAAAGGTCCATCAGCATGACATCGACTCCGCCAGCCTTCGCGATCTCGAGCGCTTCACGGCCATTGGCCGCCTCGGCCACGACTTCCAGGTCTGCGTGGGCCGCAAAGAACTGCCGTAGCCCCGCGCGCAAAATGGCATGGTCATCGACAATCGCAACACGAATCATGGAGTCCCGCTCTTTCCTGGGCTTGGTGGTTTTGTATTTTAGGATAGCCGCATGAACACACCACTGACCACCGTCGTAAAGCGCAATCCGATTGCCATTCTGATGCTGGTGTTTGCCTCGGTTGCCATGGTCTGGATTACCGAAGACTCCAACCGGCGCGCCGCTGCACTGGTGCAAAAACTGGGCTCCATTACAGAAAACCGGCTCCATCTGTATGACCTGACCAAAGGCGTGCTGGACGCTGAATCCGGGCAACGTGGCTACCTGCTGACGGGCCGGGAGGAATACCTGACACCCTACGACGATGGGCTCAAAAGTATTGAAACTGCATTTGGCCTGCTGGATGCGACCTACAGCACGGACCCCCGCTCCGCGGCACTGCTCACCAAATTGCACGAACTGACAGCGACCAAGCTGTCAGAACTCGCCATCACTGTCCGCATGCAAAAAGAGGGGAAGCGGCAAAACGGCAAGGACTTCATGTTCAGCGGCATCGGCCGGGAATACATGGACGCCATTCGCGCGGTGGGCGATCAGCTGCTCGCCATCGAAACCTCCCGGTTGACCTCCAGCCAAAGCGAGGTGTCCGATATCCTGCTGTTCAGCCGGTTAGGTGTCGCGCTGCTTAGTGCGATCAGCCTGATGCTGGTCATGCTGAACATGCGCCACAACCAGGCCTTCAAAGCCCAGCAGGATCTGCATCGGCAAGCCATGCATGCCGAGCAGGAGCGTTTGCAGG
>JAYWAV010000138.1:0-5708 GCA_043782015.1 Rhodoferax sp.
AGACTCGCAAGACGTCAAGCTCGACAGGCATCTGTTCAATGAAGCGTACTTGATGCATACGTCTACGAGCCCGCAGTACAGCATCATCGCCAGCTGCGACGTGGCCGCCGCCATGATGGAGCCACCAGGCGGCACCGCGCTGGTTGAAGAAAGCATTGCCGAGGCGCTGGACTTCCGCCGTGCGATGAAAAAGATCGACGCTGAATACGGCGATGACTGGTGGTTCAAGGTCTGGGGGCCAGACAAGTTTGAAGGCGATGGCGTCGGCGATGAAGGCATCGGTAACCCGAAAGACTGGATCATCAAGGGCGAGTCACGCAGCGCCAAAACCGCCAAAAACGGTGCCAACAACTGGCACGGCTTTGGCCAAATGGCCACAGGTTTTAACATGCTCGACCCGATCAAGGCGACCATCGTCACCCCGGGTATGGACTTGAATGGCAAGTTTGCCAAAACGGGCATACCGGCCAGCATCGTGACCAAGTTTTTGGCCGAACACGGCGTGATCGTTGAAAAAACCGGCCTGTACAGCTTTTTCATCATGTTCACCATCGGCATCACCAAAGGCCGGTGGAACACGCTGTTGACGGCGCTGCAGCAGTTCAAAGACGATTACGACAAGAACGCCGCCATGTGGCGCATCCTGCCGGAGTTTTGCCAAAAGCACCCCAAGTACGAAAAGATGGGCCTGGCTGACCTGTGCCAGCACATCCACGCCATGTACGCCAAGTACGACATTGCGCGCCTGACAACTGAGGTGTACCAGAGCGATTTGCAACCCGCCATGAAGCCCAGCGACGCCTACGCCAACATCGCCCACCGCACCACAGAACGGGTTGAAATTGACCACCTGGAAGGCCGCATCACCGTCGGTTTGGTCACGCCGTACCCTCCAGGTATTCCGCTGCTGATTCCGGGTGAAGTGTTCAACAAAAAGATCGTCGATTATTTGAAGTTCGCACGCGAGTTCAACGCCCAGTGCCCGGGCTTTGAGACTGACATTCACGGCCTCGTGGAGCAGGTCGATGCCAAAGGCAAGTTGCGGTATTACGCGGACTGTGTGCGGAAGTGATGGGCGCTATCGATTGAGGAGCTGCTTGCGCCCGTTTTTATTGGGCTGTAGGCTTAAGCGGCTTCTCAAATAGCCTTGAAGAGTTGCTTAATTTTCAATGTGGAGTGAACGTCTGCATTCAGCGGCGGCCGAAGGCCGTCCGCTGGAATGATGGGTTAGCCCTCACCGGCACTCTGCTCCGTGGGTAGGGAGTAGTTCTTGATGTCTTTGATTGCTTCTAGTAGGCGAATCGTCGCGTGTGCATCAAGGGTGTCGTTGGAGTATCGAACCTCGTAAAGGCCTTGGAGATTGGACGGAAGCTTCACTCCATCTCGCACAAGCAAGATGAAGCGACGTCCGTAGAACGCCATCGCTGCACCGATTTCGATAAGAACGTTTGGATTCAGAAGCACATGCTCTGTCCCATCTTGATCTGTGACGGTGCGATCCGCATCAACGTGAATGATTGCGGCGCCGCAAGCGCGCATGTCATCCATGACCTTCTCTGGAACGGGCTTGGAGACCGATTGGCGCTCTACCGATACGACGGGAATCAATTCACCGAATTCCAAGAGTCGTTTGATTGGATCAACCAGTTCGCGGCTCTTGCCATGAGTTATGAAGACCTTGCGGCGCCGCTCGTCTTCCGCTATGGCCGACGCCATAGCGCTCGATCGTGGCAGCGGTGCTGTCGTAGCGGGCGGTTGCGCGATCACCGCTGGCCGGGGTGCTTCAGACCTTGATTCCCGGACTGGCGATTGCACGAGGGGCAATTCCGGGACGTTGTCTTCAAGTTCTACCTCGTCTGCCGGTGCAGGCGTTATTGCGCCGTTGCCGCTCAGGCTGACGTATGACTTCCCGTTGATTTCCTCAATGAAACCGACCATCCGGGCGCTGCTGTCAATGCGCTCAAGTACTTCCTGCGCTTTGTCGCGGGGGACGCCGAGATCTTCGAGGACGTTCAAGGCGATGTCTTCTCGGGGGAATGCGTTTCCGTCGTAGTTGCGAAGAAAATCCCCAAACACGCGGGGCAGCAGGACCGCCTCTCGCTTGGCTGCAAGATCAACTCCCTCTGCCTTTGGACGGAGAACGCGCCGAGCCAGCTCGGTAATGGAGATGTTCGCAGCTTGGGCGCCGCCTTCAATCAGGCCAAACGCGCTTGAAGCACCTGACAGGAGCTTCAACTGACGACCCTTCGGATCGATATTCAGCGCCTTTGCTACATAGAGGGGCGCTGTCGCCTTTCCTGCGTAGTGGTCAACGATTGCCCGTGGGATTCGCAGGGCGTCATCAAGTGAGGCGCCTGGAACATCCGATTGCTTCAGATAGGTTCGCTTCTCCGGGGGCGCAGGAACCGCGCTGGGTCGTTTGGCGGCCACTTTCTTCTTCGAAACCGGCTTGGAAGTTGTCATGACGTCCTTTTTGAGGGCTAACGTCTGATTTCAGCGGACGCCGCAAGCGGTCCGATGGAAAGAAATGTTAGCCACGTTGCGCGCATACTAGCGATTTATAGAAAACAAACTCTAGATCTTGACCAATTGCGCGCCGAGACCACTGTCGTCCAGTTCTACTGCGAGCTTCGCGTACAACGCGAATTTCTCCAAATTTTCGCCATAAGCGTCTTGAATTTGATGTCTGAGCGCCAGCTCCATTTGATTCAACGAACCGATTGGCCGCGATAGCACTTGATGACATGTTGACACCGAAACTTGCTGCATTTTTCTTCTCCGATTGCTGCAAACCGCTTAAAAATGGGTCGCCTTAAGAGGCCGGCTAACGTTCGAGCTAAGCGGGCGGCGACGGCAGGACGCCAGGCCCGGGCTGGCGAAAATGTACCGCGTACCACCGGACCGGGCCTGGTGGCCTGCCGTTGGCGCTCCGCTTGAGCGAGGGGTTAGGCATCGCTAGCGCGGCGCCCGAAATGCACTTCGAACTTGCTCAGAGGAGAGAAAGGTCGCAAGCGTCGTCACGAAATCAGGATCAAGTGGGAGCGACTGGTCGCCGTACGAGGCAATCTGTTTTTGCTGATCTGGGGGGACACGCTTCAGAACATGATTCATCCCATCGATCACTTTCAACGCGCACCCAGAATTTGCGGCGTGAAGCGCCCTTGCACCGGTCACACCAACCTGAATGTCAGTTCCGCCCTGTACTAGAAGACACGGTATTCGAAGCTTACCCACCTCGGTAGTCGGCGAGTATCTAAACCAAGAAATGAGATACGGCTGGACACTTTGCCGGTACAAGGCCAAGAGTAGCGGAGGGACATCGCTGACCGTACCTCCGCTTTCCAAGGCTTTCAAAATCTCTTCATTCTTTTGGGCGAGGTCAGGCGGCAAACGCCCCTGCAGCTGTCGGCGTAGGACTGCCGGTGCCTTCTCCGCTTGGCCAGCCACAGAGATGAATGCCTGAGCAGCGCTGCGCTGTGATGCGAGCATGCCGATCAATGATCCTTCGCTGTGTCCGAGAACTGCGATGCCTTGAAACCGTGAGTCCTTTTCCAGTTTTTTGACCCATGACGCTGCGTCTTCGACATAGTTGTCGAACCGCAAATCGGATTCGGCAGGGCCTGCGGTGCTACTGGCTGCTACGCCTCGCTTGTCATACCGGACCGACGCGATTCCGCGCTCTGCGAGTGCACTCGCGAGCATCTTCAGACTGTCGTTTCTGCCTGCGTCAACCGGTGCATTCCCGTCGCGGTCAGTCGGACCTGAGCCTGCGATAAGCAGGACAAGGGGCACTTGGCTTGTCGCCGACGGAAGGGTCAGAGTGCCTTTAATCGCTCCTGTTTCTGTTTCCAGAACGACGGCCTGTTCGGCTGCTTGTGCAGCAAAGCCGGTGACAACCAGAAGCGATAAGAGGAGTGCTGGGCTGTTCATTTTGCGATGCCTAACGTAATGTATGCCGCAAACGATGCGGTATAAAAATGGCGCTGCAACATAATCTGGTCATCAAAATCTCTTGAAACTGGCGTGCCTATTGGGTTTCAAGGCATCGTGCTGTTTATTCAGTGGGTATAAAAATGCGTGATACCCGGCAACCTGATTTCGGCATTCGTCTACCTGATCGAGGTCAACCGACGTTGACTAGCAACCTGTTAGTTTTGACTATAGCTTGTCAAGTGATGCAAAGTAAGCCCGGCACGCGGCAGGTGCTGGATCAGCCTAAACGGCAAACAGATTCGGTAGACTGGTCACTATCGATTTATGAGCTGCTCGCGCCCGTTTTCATTGGGCTATAGGTATATTTATTAGTTGAAAACAGCATTTTCTATTGTTTTTTTCAACCTTCTCTCAGCATTCTCCCCCCCAGGTCGCCGCCGTTCGCACTTCGAGCAGTCTACGCACAAGATTCACCGCCAGATCGGGCAGATACATGTCAAGGGCAAGTTGCGGCATGACGTCGGCTGCGAGCGGAACCTACGGCTAAAAACGCTTAAATCGAATGATTCTTGCCAATATCCAGTCATGCAAGTCCTAAGCGCCAATTACGCCAAGACCCAGTTCGGGCAAATGATCGACATGGCTCAAAAAGAGCCGGTCCGCATCACGCTGCACAACCGGGTGGTGGGCGTGATCGTGTCTGCGCAAGACTATGAAGACATGCGGGCGTTTTAAGCCAACTGCCTCAAGCACACGTTGCAAACCACTGCTGCGTCTGCACGCGCGCGCGGATTAACGCAAGACAAACTGGACGAATTGCTCAGCGTCGAGGGTTGACGTACAGCATGCCTGAAGGCTCATAGGCCATGCACATCGTCATAGATACCAACGTGCTCATCAGTGCTGCGCTGTCGCCTGACGGCTCGCCTGTAAAGCTGCTGGTCAAGGCGCTGACTAGCCACCGATTGGTGTTCACAAGTGCCACTTTTGCCGAGCTTGAATCCCGCCTTTGGGAGCCCATGTTTGACCGCTACATCAACCTTGCGGCGCGCAAAGCCGTTTTGCACGACATCAGCGCAGCGGCTGTGTGGGTCGAGGTGGGGCAGGGCATTGCCAACACGACGTACCGCTGCGATGCAGACGACAACATGTTCATTCACGCTGCCATTGCATCCGGGGCAACGCTGTTAGTCACAGGTGACCAGGGTTTGCTGGTGTTGGCTGATAGTCTGAACGGCACTCACAGATTGGTTGTTTGTAAGCCTGCAGACGCCTTGAGTTTGATCTGAGCTTGCTTGGCACTCAATTCAAACGCTATTAATTTATGAGCTGCTCGCGCCCGTAGTTATTGGCCTAGCTGCTAATTAGACTGTTGAGAAAAGAGTATTTTTAGCTTTTACAACCTGTTTGAAAGCAGAAAGTGGGCTAGAGACTGGTCTAGAGACTGGGCTAGAGACTGGTCTAGAGACTGGTCTAAAGACTGGGCTAGAAGCAGGCTTTAAACTTGTTTTGAGTGGTTTTGGCAATTTTTGACGCCCAATAAGTCTGCAGCCCAATAAACACGAGAGCGAGCAGCTATTTTTTATATAGCAATCTAGTCGCCAAGCAACATAGTCGTCAAGCAAACTAGCGCTGTTTTTCTATCATCAAGCCCGCCATGGCTTGATAATCGATTCAGGCAGTGGTGATGACGAGGGGCTGTTTTGGGGCCTACGCGGTCAGCTTTTCCACATGCGCCTGGCGGGTGTACAAAAAGTCGATCACGGCTTTGCGGT
>JAYWAV010000139.1:0-15607 GCA_043782015.1 Rhodoferax sp.
AGCACAGCCAATTCACGATTTGCATCCAGACGGTCCCCGTGTTGCAGCGCTGTCGTTCGCATGCTGCCCCAGGATTCTGCAAATACCAGCATTACCAGACCAAATGACAACTCAGCCACACGCAACCAATCGGCAAATGACAGATCGGGCAGAGCGAGGTGGAAGGCGGGCCGCTCGAACGCACCGATTTCCTGCACGCCCCATGTCTGCAAGGGCAGGGTTTGCGCAGCAAACAGCGCCAGGACCATCACGAGCATGGAAGCAGGGACCTGTGGCCAACGTTTCAACAGCGCAAGCACCAAAGCTGCCGCAAGTGCCACTGCCATGCTGGGTAGATGCCAGTCGTTCAGGTGTATGGATGCCCACAACAAAAGACGTGCAGGGTCAGTCGCAGTGCCTGGTGCGAGAGTCAGGCCCAACGCATCTGGCAATTGCTTTATGACAATGGAGATGGCCAATGCAAAGGCAAAGCCGCGCAGCACCGGACGGGAGACAAATGACGAAAGCTGACCCTGGCGCGCCAACGCCAGCACGCAAAGCATTGCTCCGCTGACCAGCACCAGTGCCAAAAAAACGTTTGAGTAGCTGAGAGTCTCTGACGTATTTCCCAATGGGGTAGTCACTGTGAGGGCGGCCGCCGCACAAAGTGCAGCAGTGGAGGATGTCGGGGCGACTATGGCAAAACGGCTGCCCCCTAGTACCCCATAAACAGCAAGACCCACCAGCATTCCCGTCATCGCTTGAGCCACCGGTAGATGTGCCAGGCCCGCGTAGGCCACAGCCTCGGGGAGCAGGACTCCAGCTACACACAGACCTGCGACCAGGTCACGCATGAAAAGCACCCTGGTCGTATGCTGCCGCGAACTCTGACCAGTCCGTCCTGACCCCTACGGCTAGTGACGCAGACGCCACAAGCAACACCTTTTTCCACGTCGATTCCCGACCAAAGGCCACCAGCGCATCCGAGTTGGCGGACCCTTCACGCCCTGCACTGCGCAGATGTGCCCATGCCAAAATCCGCCCCATGGTGGCAAGTAGGTCTTGGCGCTCTGCCAGACTTTGACGATTGTCCTTTTTAAGTGCGATACGGTCTTCACTGGCTTGGAGACCACGTAATACATACGCAGCATCGCCCAGCAGAACTGGCTGCAAAAAGGCCATGGACACTGCCTGCATGCGGCGCTGTAAACCTACGATCCGGTGTGCTTGCGATGGCCACGATGGCTGCACAACGTGAAGCTGAGACTCCAATGCAGAATGCGCGGCGCGCTTGAGGTCCAAAAGGTAGTGACCATCAGGTGACCCCTTCCCATGCACCAAAATCAAGTAGCGCTCAAGCCCCAAGCTCCCCGTGCCGGCGAGGCGCCGAGCTACATCAAGCACGTCGAAGAACTCGGGATTGGGCGCTGTGCCCGCAATTTGGGCTATGCATTCACGCGCAGTTTGCTGCTGCGATTCAGTTGCAGCGATAGCGCGTTTCCCGTCCAGAAGCAGCAATCGCCGTTTGCCGTGGATATCTGTGAACTTGTCCAGCAACGTAGAGCGATTTCTGGTGCGTACTGCATCCAGGAGGCTGCGAACGAGACCGGTTGAGGTCTCTCGCTCTATCCATAGGGCCTTGCCTTGAGCCAATGCTACGGAATAGGCGTTTAGAAAAGCAGTCGACAAGAGTGTGCTTTCGTGTGGCTCCAAACCTGCAGCCTCTGCCCCCAGTTCCACACTGCAAAGCATACGCACCAGATCGAAACTGGCCGGAGCAAGGGCTGCTTCATCAAAGTCGTTGATGTCGAAATGAACAAGGCGGTTATCGGCTTTGTAGCTGCCAAAGTTCTCCAGATGCAGATCGCCACATGCCCAGACGAAGGGCGCATCGGGAAGCGGGTTGGACTGCGACAGCCGGGCGTAGAAGAGGTGGCAACTACCACGCAAGAAACTGAAGGCGCTGTCCCGCATCTTCCGGTATTTCATACCAAGACCGGTGACATCGCGGTCTCGGTTAAATTCCTGCAACTGATGTATCACGTCCATGGTGCGTATCACGATACCACCATCCTTGGTTAACCTATGTCAGCCAAGTGCTCTGCTCCAGACGCGCGGTGCTTCGATACTCACATTGCGCAATCAGTGCACAACGCCCGCAGTTTGTGCACTGATTGGCAATCGTTTTACAAGTTGGTGTTCCAGCGCATCAGGCGGTGATCGCTGGCTTCTTTCATCAGCTGGCTGCTGCGCTGAGAAAACGGCGAATCTTTTCCGCCCAACCCATCCAACTCCAGTGCCATTGCGTGCATCGCAATCTTGTAGTCGTACTCCGCTGACATGCTGAGCCAGTGGCGCGATTGCATCTGATTGGGCGGCACGCCATCTCCCTGTGCATACGCAACCGACAACTCGTACATTGCCTGGGCATTTTTTTGTTGGCTAGCCTCTTGTAGCCAGCGGACACTTTGCTCGGCACTTTGCGCCACGCCCCAGCCATGGCGGGCCATCCGTGCCAGCATGAAGCTGGCTTTGCCATCCCCCTGTACCGCAGCTTTTTCATACAGGGCCCACGCCTGCGCGTAGTCTTGTTTCAAGCCCAGTTTGCCGGACACAAATGCGTTCGCCAATTCAAATTGTGCATCACGGTCACCACCCGCAGCCGCTTGTTCAAACCACGGTACGGCGTGCTGCCAGGTCTCGGCGTTTGCCGCATAGGCCAGCGCCAGCTCGCGCTGCGCCACAGGCATACCGTCATGCGCCCAACGCGCAAGCTGGGCAATAGCAGTGGGCTTCTTTGCCTGAATGGCCAAGATTCCCACCGATTCAATTTCCGCGCTGGAAGGCAACACCGTCAGTTGGTCATCGCAGGCTGCGATGACCAGACAGACCACTATGGCATTCAGCGACCGGCGCAAACTCATGGTTATTTGCTGAGATCGACGCGGTATTTGCCGAATCCACTTGCATCGACGGCGTACTCGGCCGCAGTTACCTGTGCAATGCCTTGCGCTTGCGCAACTGGAAACTTACCAGGAGCCACGCGCAAAAATACCAGACCCGCAGTCACAGTTTTGACAAAACTCCACGCACGCGCTGATCCGTTGGTTGCGTAGGTGAGCTTGGGAGCGGATTTCTTGATGTAGTCAGCAACCACTGCCTGGTTGGCGTCTGGGGACTTGATGATGATGGTACTGCCGTCCAGTGCAGGTATCAGTTTGCCCCCGGCCCGAAAGTCATTGGTAGCGACAATGAAGTCAGCGGTGTCGTCCACAGCTCCTCCGTTGTAGGTCAGGTTGGCGATGCGCGAGCCTTTGGGTTTGGTGACATCAATCTGGTACTGCAGGCCATTGTTGTCAGCATAAAAAACGTCAAAGTTGAACACCGTGCTGTAGGAGGGCGCCAAATCTTGTTCGGTCGTCAACGTGGGATCAATCTGCGCAAACTGGCCCGCAGGGATTTCCAGCCACGCCTTGATATCCTTACCCTTGATCTTGACTGCCTGGAGGTTATTGTTGCTGAAGGTATATAGATCGCCAGGATTGCGCACCTGCAGACCCACTGGAGCGGCTGGCGTTGCAGTCGTTGCGACATCGGTAAAGTCTGATGGGCCGTTGCGACCAGCCTTGAAAGGTGCGCTGGTAGACAACACAGGAATGCCTTTGTACGCAGCCAGGTTTGGGTCACTGGCAATTTTGTCTTTCACATATGCTTGCTGGGCCTGATTGACGATCTGAATCGCGCTCACATCACCCAGCAAAGAGAAAAAAGCATTCATCGGGAACTCGGTTGCCGTACCAAGGGAGCCAGATGCATAAGCAATCGTTGCTCTGTGCTCGGTGTCGATCAGCGGCGCAAACGCCGGATCAGCATCCACAATGGTCGTGCCATCCTTGTATTTGAATCCACGCGATTCGACGGTGGTCTTGTCCTTCTGAACCGTCCACTTGCCGTCATTGAAAATCAGGGTCATTTTGATGATGCCCAGGCGACGACCCCAGCTTTGCCCCATCACAGTTGGCTTGCCATTGACGATACCGTTGACCTCGTCTATCGTTCCAGCGGGTAGGGCCGCTTTGAATGCTGCAAAAGAAGCATCGATCGCCGGAGCGCCCGTTTCTTTTCCTTTCGGGAAAATGAGGTGCGAGTGGCCTACCATCAACGCGTCAATATCCGTATTGGTCAGGTAGTAGCTCCCATTTTCCATTTTAGGGCTGTAGGGCGCTGCATCCAAACCGCCGTGCGACAGAGCCACGATCAGATTGGCTCCCTGCGCGCGCATGTCTGGAATGTATTTGTTTGCAGATTCCACAACACCGTTCACAACGACCTTGCCTTCAAGGTTCTTCTGATCCCACTGCATGATTTGCGGCGGGACAAAACCGAGAATGCCGACCTTCATGGGCACGGACACGGCGGTGCCATCGGGCTTGGTTGCAGTAAAGGTCTTGTCAATCAGCGCGTAGGGTTTGAAGATGGCCTTGCCGCTTGCAACACCGTCCACATTGGACAAAACGACCGGATAGGTGGGCGATCCGCAATTACTGCCCTTGGTAACACCGGGGACACCAAAGTCCGTGTTGGTCACTTGGCTGAGAAACGGCAAACCGTAGTTGAATTCGTGGTTACCAACGCCACCACCATCATATTTCAGGTAATTCATTACCTTGTGCAATGCGAGGGTTTGCGTGCAGGGAATAGGCTGTGCCTGGGCTTGAAGATCACCTACCAAGGTACCTTGAATGTTGTCTCCATCATCGAGCAATACAGCATTGGGATTCTCGGCGCGGGCCGATGCAATCAGGGTTGCGCCTCGCTCGAGCCCCAGGGTTGGATCGACCGTAAGGTTGTAATAGTTGTAGCTCAGCAAATTCTGGTGAATGTCCGTTGTTTCGAGCAAGGACACGGTTACAGTGGTGCCGTTCGGGTACAGGGGGGGATTGCTTGAACTGCTGCACGCCACTAGCGATGCAAGGGCAATCAGGCTGAGATAACTGAGATGACGCATGGATACTCCGGCGATGGATCGGACGTTGAAATGACCTTCCCCCAAGGGACTTTCTCACTGTCGCAGATCTATATGGCAATGCCGTGACGGCCGCCGGTAGGGTGTTAACCCTTGCCGCCGATTGGAGGGAGCGTCTATCCCATTGAGGACCCCGTGTTAATTGGAAAGCTGCCGTATGCGAAAGTCGGCATCAGACCATTGCAGACTTCCGCCATTCTCACAAACCTCTGGGAAATCGGCCCTCGCTGCAATCCGGAGCGCGCCCGGCAATTTGACGTCCAACTGACCACGTCCGCTTTGGGGAAGTTTGATTCCACGCCTCGATTTTCATTGCGGACAACCATCCAAATAGCAATAGAAAAGTGCCGCCAGCGCGCGCTGGACGTGCGCAAGCAGCTACTCATTTAATAGCAATTAGCTCGCCACACGCAGCTTGACTTTGCTGGCCGCCAGCTTCGCATTGGTCCGCGCCACTTCCACATCCGCATCAAACACCAGCGCCACACCCATGCGGCGCTTGACGAAACTCTCAGGCTTGCCAAACAGGCGGATGTCGGAGTTGGGTACTTGCAGCGCTTCGGCCACGCCATCAAACACAATGCCCTTGGCGTCCACGCCGCCGTAGATCACGGCGCTGGCGCCGGGGTTCTTCAGCGCGGTGTTGACTGGCAGGCCCAGGATGGCGCGGGCGTGCAGCTCAAACTCGTTTTGCCACTGCGTGATCATGGTGACCATGCCGGTGTCGTGCGGGCGCGGGCTCACTTCGCTGAACCAGACATCTTCGCCCTTCACAAACAGCTCAACCCCAAACAGGCCCATGCCTGCGGGTTGGCCGTCCAGCCCTTGGCCGAGGTTGTCGGTCACCGTTTTGGCGATATGCTGTGCGCGCTCCAGCGCCTTGGGGTGCATGGGATGCGGCTGCCAGCTTTCCACATAGTCACCCGCCACTTGCACATGGCCTACCGGTTCGCAGAAATACGTTTGGATGCTGCCGTCAGCTGCACGGGCGCGCACGGTCAGCAAGGTGATTTCGTAATCAAAGTCGATAAAGCCTTCAACGATCACGCGGCCGTGACTGACGCGGCCACCGGCCATCGCGTAGTCCCAGGCCTTTTGTACATCGGCTGGGCCATCGATCTTGCTCTGGCCTTTGCCGGAGCTGCTCATCACGGGTTTGACGATGCATGGGTAGCCCACGCCTGCAGGAGTCATGTCGCTGCCCGCGCGGCCGTCGATGGCGTCTTGTAGCTCGGCCAGTGAATCGCAAAATTGGTAAGGGCTGGTGGGCAGACCCAGGGTTTCTGCGGCAAGGCGGCGAATGCCTTCGCGGTCCATCGTCAGGCGCGCTGCGCGCGCGGTCGGCACGACCTTGACGACGCCTGCCGCTTCCAGCTCTTGCAGCATCGGTGTGGCAATCGCTTCGATCTCGGGCACGACCCAGTCCGGCTTCTCTTTCTCGATCAATGCCTTGAGTTGCGCCGGGTCGCTCATCGTGATGGTGCGCGCGTGGTGCGCGACCTGCTGGCCGGGCGCGTTGTCATAGCGGTCCACTGCAATCGTCTCCACACCCAGGCGCTGCAGCGCGATCAGCACCTCCTTGCCCAGTTCGCCGCTGCCCAGCAGCATGAGTTTGGTGGCGTGGGGGGTGTTGGGGGTACCGAAGGTGGTCATGGGGGGGTCCGAAAAATAAGGGGGGGGGGGCGGGAAAGGCTGCAAGTGTAATTCCCGTGGCTTGCGCCACAATGTCGGCATGTCACTCCAGCCTTCATCCGCACCCGCCTCAGAGCCCCTGCTGCGGGCCAGCCACCTGTCCAAACGCTATGGCGACTCCGAGGTCGTCAGCGACCTGTCGTTTGAAATTGCACCCGGCGAATGTCTGGGCGTGATCGGCCCTAACGGCGCGGGTAAGACCACGACGATACGCATGCTGTTGGGGTTGACCGTGCCCGACGGCGGCAGCATCCACGCACTGGGCCTGCAGATGCCGCAGGACGCGCTGGCGATCAAGGCGCAACTGGGCGTGGTGAGCCAGATGGACACACTGGACCCGGATTTCACTTGCGCGGAGAACCTGCTGGTCTACGGCCGCTACTTTGGTATGAAAGACGCCGCCATCCAGGCGCGTATTCCACAACTGCTGGAGTTTGCCTCGCTGACCAGCAAGTCGGGCGCGAAACCGGGCGAGTTGTCGGGCGGCATGAAGCGTCGCCTCTCACTGGCCCGCGCGCTGGTCAACGACCCCAAGCTCTTGCTGCTGGATGAGCCCACCACCGGATTGGACCCGCAGGCGCGGCACCTGATGTGGGAGCGGCTGCAGTTGCTGCTACAACAAGGCAAGTCGATCCTGCTGACGACGCACTTCATGGACGAGGCCGAGCGCCTGTGTTCGCGCCTGTTGGTGCTGGACCATGGCAAGAAGATTGCCGAAGGCAAGCCGCGCGATTTGATTGCAGAGCATCTGGAGCCGGATGTGGTCGAGGTGTATGGCGTAGGCGCGCTGGCCTTGGTGGACGGCCCGCTGCGCGCGCATGCGTCGCGCGTGGAGGTCAGCGGCGAGACGGTGTTTTTCTACACCGCCAACGCCAGCACGTTGCTGCAAGCGCTCGCCGGCAACCACCAGTTGCGTACGCTGCACCGGCCTGCCAATCTGGAAGACCTGTTCCTGAAACTCACCGGGCGGCAAATCCGCGAAGAAGCCTAATGAGTCGATCACAACATGGAGATGCTATGAATACAGTAGCTGCTCACGCACAATCCACGGGCGCTACAGCCCCAAAACCCTCTAAAAACCCCTCTGTATGGCGGGCTCCACAACTCTCGCTGCGCTTCTGGCCGGTGTTCCTGCGCAATCTGCTGGTCTGGCGCAAGCTGGCGATTCCCAGCCTGGTGGGCAACATCGCCGAGCCGCTGATGTGGCTCGTCGCGTTTGGCTACGGGATGGGCGCGCTGGTCGGCAAAGTGCAGGTGGATGGCACGCCGGTGCCTTACATCCTGTTCCTGGCCAGCGGCTCGATTTGCATGAGCGCGATGAACGCGGCATCGTTCGAGGCGCTGTACTCGGCGTTCTCACGCATGCATGTGCAAAAGACCTGGGACGGCATCATGAATGCGCCGGTTGGGCTGGACGACATCGTGCTGGCCGAGATGCTGTGGGCGGCGTTCAAGTCACTGTTCACGGTGACCGCGATTCTGGGTGTGATGCTGGCGCTGCAAATCAGCCACTCGCCCAAACTGCTGGTCGCCTGGCCCATCTTGCTGGGCGTGGGCATTACCTTCAGCTGCATGGCGCTGGTGTTCAATGCATTGGCCAAGGGCTACGACTTTTTCACCTACTACTTCACGCTGTTCCTGACGCCGATGATGTTCCTCTCCGGCATCTTCTTTCCGCTGGAGCAACTGCCTTACGCCGTGCGCATCGTGGCCGACTGGTTGCCACTGTCCAGCGCGGTGGCGCTGGTGCGCCCGCTGTTCATTGACCAGTGGCCTGCCGATGCACTGCGCCACGGACTGGTGCTAGTGGTGTTTACCGTCGTGTCGTTCTGGGTGGCGCTGGCTCTCACACGCAAGCGGTTTAGCAAGTAACGCTTGCCGTTCGGGCAGAGCCTGTCAAAGCCCTGCCAACCCTTCGACAGGCTCAGGGTGAGCGACGCTACTTTAGGCCGCTGTTTGCACGGCCTTGATCATGTCGGCCGCCTTCTCGGCAATCATGATGGTCGGCGCATTGGTGTTACCGCTCACCACGCGCGGCATGATGGACGCATCTACCACGCGCAAACCGGCGATGCCATGCACCCACAGCTCGTGGTCGACCACATCCAGCGGACCCTTACCCATGCGGCACGTGCCTACCGGGTGGTACACCGTATCTGCATGATCACGGATGAATTTCTCAATCTGAAAATCATTGATCGCTTGCGCTGAGTTTTCAGTCTCGGCACCACGCAGCGCTACCAACACAGGCTGGCGCAGGACGCGGCGCATCAGGCGGAAACCGCGTATCAACCGCTCCACGTCATCGCGCTCTCCCAGAAAGTTCGGATCAATCACCGGCGGTGCAAACGGATCTTTACTGGCCAGCGTCACGCTACCACGACTCAAGGGGCGCAACAGACACACGTGGCAGGAATAGCCATGTCCCAGCACGGTGGCCCGACCGTGGTCGACCAGCTTGGCGATGGCGAAGTGGAATTGCAAATCCGGCGTGATCTCTTCGTTGCGGCTTTTGACAAAGCCACCAGCCTCCGCAAAGTTGGTGGTCAGCATGCCGGTACGCTTGTTTCGCCATTCAAAAATGCCCTTGATGATGTTGACGATGCCAGCAAACGACACGCCGAAGGTCTCCTTCAGGTGCGGCGCGTTGACGACCTGCACGATGTCGATATGGTCATGCAGGTTTTGACCCACGCCCGGCAGGTCATGCACCGTGGCAATGCCATTGGCCACTAGATGCTTATGCGGCCCAATGCCAGAGAGCATCAAAATTTGTGGCGACTGCAGTGCACCGGCGCAAAGCAGCACTTCACGTGCGCAGTGCAATTGCTTGATCGCACCCTCGTGCGCATACTCCACACCCACCGCGCGCTTGTGCTCTAGCAAAATTCGTGTGGTGTGCGCACCAGTGAACACCTGCAAGTTGGGACGGTCCAGATTCGGCGTCAGATACGCCTTGGCGGCGCTGAAGCGTTCGCCGTTCTTGTGCGTGACCTGGTAGACGCCCACCCCTTCCTGCGTCGCACCATTGAAGTCGCGGTTTTCCATGTGGCCTGCCTGTAGCCCAGCCTCCACAAACACCGGCCCTAGACGGTTCGGGCTGGTGAGGTCTTGCACGTGCAGCGGGCCGCCCGCGCCATGGAAGGCATTGGCACCGCGCGCGTTGTCTTCTGCTTTCCTGAAATACGGCAGTACATCGTTGTACGACCAACCTGCATTGCCTTCTGCCGCCCAATGGTCGTAGTCTTCGCGCTGGCCGCGGATGTAAATCATCGCGTTGACCGAGCTGGAGCCACCCAGCACTTTGCCGCGCGGCTGGTAACCGCGACGGCCATTCAGACCGGGCTGCACTGTTGTCTCAAACTTCCAGTTCGCCTCGCCGTTTTTGGCAATGACAGCCAGCCCCGCCGGGCAATGGATGAAAACACTTTTGTCTGCCGGGCCAGCCTCCAGCAATGCGACTGTGATGTTGGGGTCTTCCGACAGCCGGGCGGCCAGCACGCAGCCGGCCGATCCGCCACCAATGATGATGTAGTCAAACACGGGTTTCCTCCTTTAGGGCATGCCAATCACTCGGGTGGTGAATGTGACGCAAATGCCATGCCGCGACGCTAATGGATGCGGGCCTTTCTGCCAAGTCGGGGTTTACCCATGTCGATGCCAGGGTTTCCTGGTATTTAAATTGTGCACAATTTAATTGCCACCTACAATTTAAACCATGGCATCCAAATCCATCCCCGCCAACGCCGCCCTGCTGCTGGACAACCAGTTGTGCTTCGCGCTGTACTCCACGTCGCAGGCGATGACGCAGGTGTACAAACCGCTACTTGAGACGCTGGAGCTGACGTATCCCCAGTATCTGGTGATGCTGTTGCTGTGGGAGCAGGATGGTCCATCGGTGTCTGCACTTGGCGAACGCCTGTACCTGGACTCTGGCACGCTGACACCCCTGCTCAAGCGCATGGAGGCAAAAGGCGTGCTGAGTCGCCAACGTGCCTCGGAAGATGAACGCCGGGTGGAGATTTTCCTCACCGCCCAGGGCCGCCAGCTCAAGGCCCGCGCCGCCAAAATTCCTGGATGCGTATTGGAAGCCGCAGCTTGCCCGTTGCCGGAACTGGTGGCACTGACACAACAACTGCAGGCTCTGCGCCAACGGCTGCAAACCTGACGCCCCTTCACCCGGTCCCCGATTTTTAACCCCGCTTGCTCAGCAGGCAATTTCCAAAGGAAAACACCATGACCCAGCTCGAAAAAGTTCTCTACACCGCCCGCGTCCATACCACCGGCGGCCGCGATGGCGCCTCCAAGACCGATGATGGCCGTCTGGATGTCACGTTGTCTTCGCCCGGTACCTCCGGCACCGGTACCAACCCCGAGCAACTGTTCGCTGCGGGCTACTCTGCTTGTTTCGTCGGCGCCATGAAGGCTGTCGCTGGCAAGATGAAAGTTACGCTGCCTGCCGATCTGTCCGTCGACGCGGAAGTGGATCTGGGCCCAATCCCGAACGCCTACGGAATCGCTGCCCGCCTGAAGGTCAGCCTGCCCGGCATGGAGCACGAAGCTGCGCAAAACCTGGTCAACGCGGCCCACCAGGTGTGCCCCTACTCCAACGCCACCCGCGGCAACATTGACGTGACCATCACCGTCGTCTAAACCCGCACCGGTCTGTCACGCAAGCGGCCAGGCTTCCTTGTGGAGCCTGGCCGTTTCCTTTATCGTGCGGGCATGCACACCACCGATTTTCAGGTTCGAAAAGACCAACTCACCGACATCCGGGTTCAGACCCATGACGCGGCTGCACTCGTAGACGGGCAGGTCCGCATCGATATTGCGCACTTTGCGCTGACGTCCAACAACATCACCTACGCGGCGTTTGGCGACGCGATGAACTATTGGCGTTTTTTCCCCGTGGCTGACGCGACAGAAGCCGGCTGGGGCCGCATCCCGGTGTGGGGTTTTGGCACCGTGAGCGAATCGCACCATGCCGACATGCCTGTGGGCGAACGTCTGTATGGCTACTTTCCGATGTCGTCATCGGTGGTACTGACGCCAGCCAAGGTGACACCTCTGACGTTCATGGACAGTGCGCCGCACCGCGCCGAGCTGCATGCTGTCTACAACCAGTACACCCGCACCGCCACAGACCCGTTTTACACGGCAGGTACCGAAGACCTGCAGGCCCTGTTGCGCCCGCTGTTCATCACGTCGTGGCTGATCGACGACTTTCTGGCTGACAACGCCTGGTTCGGCGCAGCGGCACACACAGGACAAAGCGCTGTGATACTGCTCTCCAGCGCATCGAGCAAAACTGCTTACGGCACCGCCTTCCAAATGGCGCAGCGCAAAGGCATTGAAGTCGTAGGGCTCACATCGGCAGGCAACGTGGCCTTTTGTGAGAGCCTGGGCTGCTACCACCGCGTACTGACCTACGAACAACTGGAGCAGATCGCCGCAGATGTACCGTGCGTCTATGTGGACTTTGCCGGTAACGCCGCGTTCCGCAAGGCTTTGCACACCCATTGCAAAGGATTGGTGCATAGCAGCTCCATTGGCGGTACCCACGTGACTGCGCTGGGGGGCGGACGGGATCTGCCCGGCCCCAAACCCACGCTGTTTTTTGCGCCAGCGCAGATCAAGAAGCGCAGTATGGAATGGGGCCCCCAGGGACTGAACCAGCGCCTGGTGCAAGCCTGGCAGACCTTCATGGCCGAGGTTGTCAACCCGGAGGCGCCCTGGCTTGCAGTGCAACACCATACCGGCCCGGACGCCGTGCAAGCCGCTTATGCACAGGTGCTCGCGGGCCGGGGCGACCCGCGAATGGGCCACATGCTGTCACTGCCATGAGACTGGCCCTGCTTTCCGATATACACGGCAACCTCCAGGCTCTGGAGGCTTGCCTGGCGCACGCCCGCGCGCAGCAGGCGCAGCGCTTCGCATTTTTGGGCGATCTGGTGGGCTACGGGGCCGACCCTGCGGCGGTGGTCGAGCGCGTGATGCTGCTGACCGAAGAAGGCGCGCTGGTCGTCAAAGGGAACCACGATGCGATGGCCGTCAACCCACCCGCTGAAGTCAAAACTGTTGGTGACAGCACGGCCGGCTGGACCCACCAGCAACTCAAAACCCAACACCTGCTGTGGCTGGACAGCCTGCCGATGACGGAGCATCTGGAGTCGGTATTGCTGGTGCACGCCAGTGTCGATGCGCCCGAGCGATGGCATTACGTGTACGACGGCCGCTCAGCCACGGCCAGTCTGGATGCCGCGTCTGCGTGGCCCGACGTGCGCCACGTTTTTGGTGGCCATGTGCATGAACAAAACCTGTACTACCGCGGCTCCGACAAACTGCTGATGAAGTTCAGCCCGCAGTCTGGCGTGGCCGTGCCGGTGCCCAAACACCGGCAGTGGCTCTGCACGGTGGGCTCGGTCGGGCAACCGCGCGATGGCCGACCCGACAGCATGTATGCGATGTTCGACACCGAGCGCGCGCAACTCACCTTTTATCGCGTGCCGTATGACTATTCCGCCGCGGCCAGGGCCATCCGATTGGCGGGCCTGCCCGAATACTTTGCCGAGCGGCTGGAGCGGGGCAGATGAAACTGCTGGAGCCGGGCACCGAGCTGGACGGGTTCACCGCCATGGACTGCATCCACTCTGGCGGCATGGCACACATCTACCGCGTCCGCTATGCCGATGGCGCGCGCGACCCGGGCTTTGCGATGGCGATGAAGGTGCCGCGCATGACGGCGGGCGACGGCGCGGAAAACATCGTCAGCTTTGAGGTGGAAAGCCAGATCATGCAGGTGCTGACGGGTAAGCACGTGCCGCGCTTTGTGGCCGTGGGTGATCTGGAGCGCGTGCCCTATCTGGTGATGGAATATGTGCAAGGCCATACGCTGCAGCACTGGTTGGACAGGCGCGCGGAACTGACGTTCGAGACCATTGTGCAACTGGGCGTGGCCATGGCACGCGCTGCGCATGCGCTGCACCAACAAAACGCGGTACATCTTGATTTGAAACCTGCCAATGTGCTGATCCGGGACGATGGCAGCGCAGTGCTGCTGGACTTTGGCCTGTCGCACCACGCGCATTACCCGGACCTGCTGGCCGAGCAACTGCGCAAGGCGGTGGGTTCGCCCGCCTGGATTGCGCCAGAGCAGGTGGTGGGCGTGCGCGGCGATCCGCGCAGCGACATCTTTGCCATTGGCGTGATGCTGTACGAGTTGTGCACCGGCGAATTGCCATTTGGCGATCCGCAAACCGAAGCGGGTTTGCGTCAGCGCCTGTGGATGGACCCTACGCCGCCGCGCCAATTGCGCATCGACATGCCGCCCTGGTTGCAGGAAGTCGTCATGCGCTGCTTGGAGCCAGAAGCAGCAAAGCGCTACGCCTCCGGCGCACATCTGGCGTTCGATCTGGCCCATCCCACGCAGGTGCACGTGACCGACCGCGGTACGCGCACCCAGGGCACCGGTTTTGGCACCCATTTCAAGCGCTGGATCAAGGCGGCTGGCATGCAGTACCAGCCCAGCCCCATCCCGTCACAACAAATCGACGAGGTACCCATCGTCATGGTGGCGGTGCCACACAAAGATGCATCGGATGCCACACTGTATTCGTTGCGCCAAGCCGTCGCGCGCAGCTTGGGTAACCGGCCCGGAGCGCGCCTCGCCGTGGTGACCGTGGTGTCGTCCAGCGCCACCAGCAGCTCGGATGACGCGACCAGTGAGACCAGCGTACAACGCCGTTACCTGATCGCACTGCGCCAATGGGCGCAGCCGCTGGACCACCCGGGCCAGCAGGTGTCGTACCACGTGCTCGAATCGGGTGACGTGGCGCAAGCGCTGCTGGACTACGCGCATGGCAACAACGTCAGCGTGATTGTGGTGGGCGCGGCTACGCATGGCCTGAAGACCCAGCGCTTTGTGGCCACCGTGCCAATCAAAGTTGCGATGGACGCACCCTGCACCGTGATTCTCGTGAAGCAGGCGTTGCCATTTGCACACCTGGGCGGCAGCAGCTCCGGTTCTGCCACTGCTGGCTATTCGGACTCTGGCACCGATGCCCCGTCCCAATACGGAGACGATTTGGGGCCTTTGGGTTAGACCCCGGCAAAACATGGCGACAATCACGCCATCCTCATTTCTATAGCGGAGTTCCCATGAAAGGTCATTTTGGTGCTGTTGTTCTGATCGCAGTCGGCGTGTTCTGGCTGCTCAACAATCTGGGCCTTATCAACGTCAGCCTGGCCGAACTGTTTCGCGTCTGGTGGCCGGTGATCCTGATCGCACTGGGCTTGGGCATGTTCTTCACGCCCAACAAAGCGCAAAGCGAACAGAAAAAGGACTGAATGCCCCATG
Source organism: Rhodoferax sp. (assembly GCA_043782015.1). Taxonomy (GTDB): domain Bacteria; phylum Pseudomonadota; class Gammaproteobacteria; order Burkholderiales; family Burkholderiaceae_C; genus Allorhodoferax. Next base: position 15,054 of record JAYWAV010000139.1, read on the forward strand.
CCTTTGAATCGCTGACGCCGGATCTGGTGCTTGACGCGCTGGACAGCGTGGGCTTGCGCGGCGATGGCCGACTGATGGCACTGTCTTCTTACGAAAACCGGGTGTATCAGGTACAGCTGGAAGATGGCACCGCCGTCGTTGCCAAGTTTTACCGACCCGAGCGCTGGAGCGATGCACAGATTCAGGAAGAGCACGACTTCGCAGCGGAGCTGATGGCCTATGAAGTGCCCGCCATCGGGTCTTTGATTCTGAACGGACAAACACTGCATCATTTTGGTGGTTTTGCGTTCGCGGTGAGCCCGCGGCGTGGCGGCCGCCCGCCCGAGCTGGACGATGGAGAAGTGCTGGAATGGATAGGCCGTTTCCTCGCGCGCATCCACACCGTGGGCGCGCGTAAGCCCTTTGCCACGCGCCCGGAGATCAATGTACAAACCTTTGCGATCGAGCCCAAAGAATGGCTGCTGGCAAACGACATGGTGCCACTGGATGTGCAAGCCGCGTGGACACGAAACTGCGAAGACGCTATCAAATTAATAGCTTCTCACGCAATATTG
>JAYWAV010000140.1:0-5669 GCA_043782015.1 Rhodoferax sp.
GCCCACCGGCAACATCGACCCCGAGCGGCGCTACCCGTCGATGTTCGAGCCCATCCACGGCTCGGCCTTCGACATCATGGGCCAGGGCCTGGCCAACCCCATCGGCACCTTCTGGTCCTGCGTGATGCTGCTGGATCACATCGGCGAGCCTGCCGCCGCCCAGCGGCTGATGCTGGCCATCGAGACGATCACCGCCACCCCCGCGCTGCACACCCGTGACCTGGGCGGCCAGGCCAGCACCGCCGAGGTGACAACGGCCGTGTGCCGGCAGCTCAATGCGGCCAGGCGCTGAGGCTGACCCTCGCAGCAGGCACAGCGACGCGGCAATCGCCACGCCGGCACCACCCACGCCCACCAGCAGCACCCGCTGGCCGGCCACCGGGATGCCGAAGTGGTCGAGCGCCTTGACAAAACCCAGGCCGTCGAACGAGCCGTCCTCGACGGATCCGTCGGCGTTGCGGGGGGCGGCATTCACCGCGCCGGCCACCGTGCCCAGGCGGTCGCAGCGGTCCAGCAAGCCCATCATCAGCGTCTTGTGCGGGATGGTCAGCCACAGCCTGTCGATGTTGCGGGCCTTCAGGGCCATCGCGGCGAAGGCGTTGAAATCTGCGGGCGCCACCTGCGCCGACACCAGCACGGCGTCCACCCCATGCTGGCGGAACAGGCTGTTGTACAGGGCCGGCGCCTGCACCTGGGCGATGGGGTCGCCCAGGTGCAGGAAAACGCAGGTGCTGCCGGTGATGATCATGGGGCGGGTGGCTGCGGTGGGTCGGCGGGCGGGGCTTGACTGCGGAGCGGACGATAGAACCCGCCGCCATGCGCCACAAGCCAAACGGCATCGATTTGCGCGACAAGCGCGCTCCGTGCGCAGTGATCGCACGTTTTCCGGGTTTCCTCTCGGACGGCCGGCACAAGCGGACGGCACAAGCGGACGACATCAGATGGACGACATCGCCAGCCCCGCCCTTTCCCCTCCTTCGAAATAGCGCGGCCCGACCTGATAGCGGGCCAGGGCAAGGGCCTGCGCCTGATCGAGGCCTTTGACGATGAACATCCGCGCATGACGGTGAGCAAGGCCGCCCAGCGCATTGGCCTGACCCGCACCGCCGCGCGCCGCTACCTGCTCAGCCTCTGCCACTTCGGCTATGCCGGCACCGACGGCAAGCATTACTGGCTGGCGCCGCGGGTGCTGCGCCTGGGCAACAGCTTTCTTGAAGGCTCGCGCACTGCGCGCCTGGTGCAGCCCTATATCCAGCGCATCACCAATGCCACCGGCGAGACGGTGAACATGAGCGTTCTGGCCGGCCACGATGTCGTCTACATCGCGCGCAGCAGCAGCCAGCGCCGGGTCAGCATCGGCTACCAGCCCGGTGCCCGGGTACCCACCCACCTGGTGACACCGGGCGTGGTGATGCTGGCCACGCTGGCCGACAGCGCCCTCGATGCCTGGCTGCTGCGGCATGAGTTCAGCGCCCACACGCCGACCACCATCACCGACCCGGCGCTGTTCCGCAGCCATGTGCAGGCCGCTCGATCACTGGGCTGGTGGGTGACCGAGGCCCAGCTCGACGCCGGCCTGCGCGGCGTGGCGGTGGTGCTGAAGGACCGCAAGGGGGATTGCAAGGGCGCCGTGAGCACCACCCTGCCGATGCAGCCGCAGACCCGCGAGCCGCTGATCGAGCGCTTTGTGCCGCTGCTGCAGGATTGCGCGCTGGCGCTGCGGCCGCTGCTGTAGCGGCCAGCGGCAGCCGCCAGCCGCGATCAGGCAGCCGCTCAGCGCAAGCTCACTGTTGACCCGGTTCAGGCTGCCGGCACGGCAGTCTGGCTTGCCGCACCGGCCGGATTGATTGCCGCCAGCTTGCCCGCCGCATGCAGGCCCGCGATGTAGTCGAAAGTCATCGCCGGCCCCAGATTGATGCCGCCTGAGGGATAGAAGCCGCCCATCACACTGGCCATGTCGGTGCCCACCGCATACAGGCCGGCGATGGGTGCGCCGTCCTGGCCCAGCACCTGGGCCTGGCCATTGGTCTTCAGCCCGCAAAGGTGCCGAAGCTGCCGGGCAGCACCTTCACCGCATAAAAAGGGCCTTGCTGGATGGCTGCCACACACGGGTTGGGGCCGCCGTGCAAGGGGTCGCCCTTCTTGCGGTTGTAGGGGGTGGAGCCCCGGCCGAATGCCGGGTCTGCGCCGCGTTGCGAATGCTGGTTGAAGACCTTGACGGTCTCGGCCAAGGCCTGGGGCGCGATACCGCAGACCTGGGCCAGCGCTTCGAGGATCGCGCAGCGCCGCGCTTCAGGTAGCCGCTGCGCAGACAGGGCGCCAGCGGCAGCGGGAAGGGCTTCGCAAAGCCCAGGCCGTAGCGGCGCTGGAAGCGGTGGTCGTAGATCAGCCAGAACGCCACCTCCTGGCCCGGCGGCACCGCCGCTACCATCGCGGCGGTGCAGTCGTAGTAGCCATCGGCCTCATTCACAAAGCGCCGGCCCTCGGCCAGCACGCCGATCAGCCCGGGCTTAACGCGGTCGATGATGTGCGGGAAGTGGCCGATGCTGCCGTCGGCGTATGGCACCCGGGACACCGGCGCCCAGGCGACGGGTGAGGCCAGGTCGGTGGCCAGCACCCCGCCGGCCGATTCGCCCAAGGTAATGCCGTCGCCGCAGGAACTGGACGGCGGCAGCGCCAGGTGTTCCTGGCCGGTCGGCGTGCGCGGGAACAAGGCCTTGCGGCGCTGCACGTCGTTGGGGAAGCCGCCTGCGGCCAACACCACACCCTTGGCCGCGCGAATCTCCATCTCGCCGTTGGCGGTATTGACCAACGCGCCCCGCACGGCGCCGTTCTCGATGATCAGGCGCCGAGCCGGTGCCGACTTGGCCAGCCGCTCCACCAGGGCCTCGCGGTCACCGCCTTACCATTTTCGATACTCACTGACAACCCCTTGTTTTTTGGGGGCTGCGTCTGGGCGGCTGGCTGGTAGCATGAGTCGTTCAGGGTCGATGCTGGGAAGGACAAACATGATGACAGCGGACGGTGCCCTCAGCGTGGCGTGCTGCGGAATAGGTGTTTCGGTATAACCGTGGCGTCGCCCATAACGCTACCCGGCATCGTGCCTCTGGCTTTGGCGGCATTGCTTACGTCTGGCCAAGTTTCCGATGTGGATGCGGCAGACAAGTTGCTTCCCCACGAAGATCTAGATCGCGGGAAGAATCTATTTTGGCCTCACTACAATCGCCAAGTATCGGCCTACCGAATAAACCAAACCAACACTTACCAAGAAGCAGATACAACAGGTCGCGCGACCAGCGGAGTGTTGGATTCAGAAGCCTCTAGCGGCAGCGCGCTAACCGGGCTAGGCGCATACCTGAGATGGCAAGGTTACTTTGCCACAGTGCCTCTCTGGACGCAAATACAAACGCAGACCACCAGCGGCCAAACAGACTACAACGGATACATCCAGAGCGGCAACGGGCTTGCTCCCTACGCTGCCAAGACCGGTAACCAGTGGCAAACCCAAGCGTTGCGTATAGGTGTCCCACTTGCTCTGGATGAGATATTCGGTCTGCCGATGCACTTGCAAGTCGTCCCCACGGTGCAATGGCAGAAGGGACGCTGGAAGCGCCACTTGGCGCAATACGCTGAAGCCTACGCCTATGTCTCTCGATCATATGGCGCGTTGGCTCAGTGGCACCCAATGCCCAGCGCTGGCCCCGGCCTAGTCCTATACACATCGTGGCAAAGCGCAACACATGGCCAAACCGTAGAGATCGAAGTCCCAAGTCTCGGCTTCGCTAGCCGCCAAGCTGTGCAACGCATGGTCACAATCGAACTGGGGATGAGTTATCAAGTCACTCCAATGTGGGGGGTGCAAATCTGTACTCAAACCACTCAAGGGCGCGCGGCAGCCAGCCCCGTTGTAAACGGACTACAGGCCCCGCCCAGCAGGACAGATGCAGCGCTTTTGCGCCTAGGCGTCAACCTGTTCTACTGATATCGACGCAACCTAAAGGGAGAGAGAAAATGAGGGCCACACCGCCACGTCAAAATGAGAAATTCCTAGTCCACTGCTTGACGGTCGGATTGCCGGCGGTGCTTGCAATAATTTTGTCAGCATGCGGCGGGGGAGGAGGAGGAGGTGCAACGGTCGCTGGAAGTGGCTCGACCGATGTGACCAACAGCACTACCTATAGCGGTAGCGTATTGATCGGGCAAGCGGGTCTCGTCGAGGTATCTGCAGCCAGCGCATCAAGCATTGAGGTAAGCTGGCTGCCGGCCACATCAGATCCGGCGTTGACGGGCAAGGTAAAGTACCAAGTCCACGTTTCAAATAGCCCGACGTTCTCGCCTTCTAGTGCTTCCCTGAAACAGGAGATTCTTGGGACTCAGGCGCTCTCCGCAAAGATCGGAGGCTTGCAGGCTGCGACGGCCTATTCTGTGATGGTTGTAGCGGTCGATCCAGACGGCAAGACGACGACGAGCTTGCCGCTAGTGGTGACAACACCCGCCTTGGATCATCAACCTGTTCCGGGCAGTGTGGTTACAAAAGTTGCCGATACGGAAATCTCGGTTGTTTCAGCAAACTCAGTAACCGTGGCCACGGGTGGGAGCGTCCCTACAGTTGGACAATTTTTGGTCAACGATCAGAACAACGTGATGTTGCGGCAAGTATCTGCCGTTACTAAATCCGGCGATCAAACGGTAGTGCAGACGCAGTCGGCCACAATTAGCCAAGTGATCAAAGATATGACGCTGTCGTCGTCATTCACGTTGAGTAACGTTCCCGCTGCACCCAGTGGCACCCAGGCGGGCATTACGGTATTACCGGTGCCAGGTAGCGCCGATGCGAGTCTATGGCACTGGCCAGATACTCGGTTCAAGCTTCAAGGGACTCCAGCGCAGATTAGTACTGCGCGAGGCCTTCAGGCGGGTGTTTCAAGTGCGGCGGTTATCGACGAAAGCACCAAAAGATCACAGACTGTTGGGAGCTATTCGACCTTTTCAGGGCCTGACACGGTAGGTATATTGAGCAATAGCATCGGCGTAGTTAAGCTGAGCTTGCAAGTCACTAGGGATGATGCATCCATTAGCCTTTTGCATTTCGGGGCGCGAATTCCAGTCGCAATTTGCAAGGTGGATGTGCAATCGGATGGGGGCGCACCAGGTTTGGTAAGTATTCTTGGCATGGATTCGATAGCAACAGAAACTATCGATGGTTACCTCGCCACACGCAGCGCTACTCAGCGTATCGCATTCAATACACATGATGTTTCTGCGCGCACCGAGCCTTATACTGTAAGGATTCGCGCCTATATAGACGAGACAGGAAATAGGTGTGAAGACTTCACAGGGCGCGCTCTACTGGGATGGAAGGAGACACTGGACATTAAGATAAATGTCGCAGTTGTTTCCGTTCCCAATTTTCCCAAAAGGGAGTCGAAGTCTCTTTCATTCTCCGGTGGCTTCAGTGTTGACAATACCGTCGATTTTACGTTCGACCCAACACTCGAGGCAGAGGTAAAACTCAAGGACCGCGGCCTAACCTCTGCTCGTCTCGAGGTAAAGGGAAGGGCGGATCTGACGCAGACGTTGACCATCAAGGCCACGGGTGCAGCTTCCTTAGATAAGACTGAGCAACTGATTGCTCCTCGCAAGTTTGTCAAAGTGTACTTGGTGGGCGA
>JAYWAV010000141.1:0-5653 GCA_043782015.1 Rhodoferax sp.
GGCGGGGCGGGACGTACCGGCCTGCCTGGTGAGTGGGGATACCGATGCGCAATTGATGCAAGCAGCCCTGGCAGCAGGTTTGACCTTGTTGCACAAGCCTGTGCGTCCGGCCAAGCTCAGGAGCTTGTTACGTCGGATGCTGGCCTCAGGGTAGGTCGCATCAGCGGTGGCGCGTGGGGGCGCTATTGTCTTGCTGCAGGGCGAAATCCGCTGCGTGCGGCAGCCACCACCGCTTGCGTACGGTTTTGCACATCGAAGTGGCGCAGTATCGCGGTGATGTGGGTTTTGACGGTCTCGTCGGAGATATACAGGAGCTGCGCGATTTCGCGATTGGCTTTGCCGTCCAGCAAGCACTGCAACACCTGCTCCTGTTTTTGCGTCAGCCCGGGACGCAGTGGTGGCAGGTCATTGATGTACGAATTAAACACGGACTCGCTCTCGGGCCAATAGACATGGCCCTCAAGGACCTGGCGCACTGCGTTCAATAACTCATCGCTCAAACTGGATTTGTTGACAAAGCCAGCAGCACCGGATTGCACCACTTGCCGCATGATCTGCATATTGGCCGATCCCGACAGCATGATGATGGGCAGCTCCGGGTGGCGCTTGCCAAAAATATCCAGCGCCTGCAGGCCCGTCATATCGGGCAGGTGGTAATCCAGCAATGCCAGATCCAGGTCCGGGTTGGCGTACGCAATCTCAAAGGCTTGCGTGCAGGTACCGGCCTGCAGCACTTCCACATTTTCGTCCAGTCCCTTAAGCACCTGGCGCAAGCCTTCGCGCACGAGGGCGTGGTCATCAATGACGAGTATCTTCACGGTGGATGTTGCAACTGTTGATCTGTCGGAAGAAGCCGGTTGCCATGGTATCCGAAAGAGACGCACTTACCACCATGAAAAAAGCCCGTACGGAGGCGGGCTTTCAAAGAAGGGTCAGACTGCCGCCGGGCCGCCCCAAGGCGGGCTAGCCCCCAGGGGCAGCGAACCGTGAAGCGACGGAGCGTGGGCGCTCAGCCGCCGTGGATCTTCATCATCAGCGGCACGATCAGCAGCGCCACGATGTTGATAATCTTGATTAGTGGGTTGACAGCAGGGCCGGCAGTGTCTTTGTAGGGGTCACCAACCGTGTCGCCGGTCACAGCCGCCTTGTGGGTCTCAGAGCCCTTGCCGCCAAAGTTGCCGTCTTCGATGTACTTCTTGGCATTGTCCCAGGCACCGCCACCGGTACACATGGAAATCGCGACAAACAGACCGGTCACGATGGTGCCCATCAACAAGCCACCGAGCGCTGCCGGGCCGAGTGCCAGGCCCACTACGATGGGCACGACCACGGGCAGCAGGCTGGGGACCATCATTTCCTTGATTGCAGCGGAAGTCAGCATGTCGACCGCAGTGTCGTACTCGGGCTTGCCCGTGCCGTCCATGATGCCCTTGATGTCACGGAACTGGCGGCGCACTTCCACTACCACGGCACCGGCTGCGCGGCCAACGGCCTCCATCGCCATCGCACCAAACAGGTAGGGAATCAGTCCGCCAATGAACAGACCGATGATGACCATCGGATCGCTCAAATCAAAGGTAATGTGCTTGCCAAACGCATCCAGCTTGTGGGTGTAGTCGGCAAACAGCACCAAAGCGGCGAGGCCTGCGGAACCAATGGCGTAGCCCTTCGTGACGGCCTTGGTGGTGTTGCCCACCGCGTCCAGCGGGTCGGTGATGTCGCGCACGCTGGCAGGCAGCTCAGCCATCTCGGCAATGCCGCCGGCGTTGTCGGTGATGGGGCCGTAGGCGTCCAGTGCCACGACGATACCGGCCATGCTGAGCATGGAGGTGGCGGCAATCGCGATGCCGTACAAGCCAGCAAGGTTGAAGGCGGTGTAGATCGCCATGCAGACAAAAATCACCGGCCAGGCGGTCGAGCGCATGGACACGCCCAGTCCGGCAATGATGTTGGTACCGTGACCGGTGGTGGAGGCTTGCGCAATATGCTGCACGGGCGCGTATTGCGTGCCGGTGTAGTACTCGGTGATCCAGACCAATGCGCCGGTCAGGATCAGTCCGACTGCACAAGCGCCAAACAGGCTACTGGCGGTAAGGACGTGGCCGTCGGTCAGGGTAACGGCCGCGGGGAACATCGCCTGCGTGACAAAGTAGAAGGCAGCCAGTGACAGCACGCCAGCAATACCCAGACCCTTGTAGAGGGCGGGCATGACGTTTTTCATGCCGGGGGAGGCCTTGACGAAAGTGCAACCGATGATCGAGGCCACAATCGAGACAGCGCCTAGTACCAATGGGTATAAAACGGCCGTAGCGCCCGCTGCGCTTGCGAGGAGTGCTCCTAAAACCATAGTAGCAATCAATGTAACCGCATAGGTTTCAAACAGGTCGGCAGCCATGCCAGCGCAGTCGCCGACGTTGTCGCCGACGTTGTCTGCGATCACGGCCGGGTTGCGCGGGTCATCTTCCGGAATGCCGGCTTCGACCTTGCCCACCAGATCAGCACCGACGTCAGCACCTTTGGTGAAAATGCCGCCGCCCAGACGCGCGAAGATGGAGATCAGCGATGAGCCAAACGCAAAGCCGATCAGTGGATTGAGCATGGCTGCATATGCCTTGCCATCCGCCGGCACGCCGCCCATCGTCAGAAACCAGTAAAAACCAGTGACGCCCAAAAGGCCCAGGCCCACCACCAGCATGCCGGTGATCGCGCCGCCGCGGAAGGCCACGTCCAGCGCTGGGCCAATGCCCTTGGTAGCGGCTTGTGCAGTGCGCACATTGGCGCGCACCGATACATTCATGCCAATGAAGCCACAAGCTCCCGACAGCACCGCGCCGACGACAAAGCCGACTGCGCTCATGGGGTCCAGAAAGATGCCAATCAATACCGCTAGCACCACGCCGACCATTGCGATGGTCTTGTATTGGCGTGAGAGGTAAGCGGCGGCACCGGTCTGGATGGCTGCCGCAATTTCTTGCATACGGGCGTTGCCCGCGTCCTGGGAAAGAATCCAGCTGCGAGCCCAAAAGCCGTAAATTACGGCGATAAGTCCGCAGACGAGCGCCAAGATCAGCGCGGTGTTGCCTGTCATAGAAATCTCCTGAATTGTTGGTTCGCGAAGTAGGGAATCAACGCAAGCGTCGTCCCCCGCTGCGTTGCTTCCTCAGTGCTCCATGGCGACCCGCGGGCGTGGAGATGATTGGCCAACGGGCGGACTGTACCGTGAAAAAATGCCGCGGCAGGCAGTTCGCAAGTGGGGAGTCAGTAAAATCAGGGTTAATCCTTAGCTTGGATCAACCTAATACACACAAAGAGAACTTTTATGTCCCTGGACAAAGTGACCCCTGGCAAAAATGTGCCGCATGAATTCAACGTCATCATCGAAATCCCGATGAACGCCGATCCGGTGAAGTACGAAGTGGACAAGGCCAGCGGCGCCATTTTCGTGGACCGTTTCATGAGCACGGCCATGCATTACCCGACCAACTACGGCTATGTGCCCAAGACCATTTCAGGCGATGGCGACCCGGTGGACGTGCTGGTCGTGACCCCGGTACCGCTGATTCCCGGTGTGGTGGTGACATGCCGCGCGATCGGCATACTGAAAATGGAAGACGAAGCCGGCGAAGACGGCAAGGTGCTGGCCGTGCCGATCAACAAAATTCTGTCGCTGTACAGCAAGTGGCAAGAGCCGGAAGACTTGCAGCCGCTGCGCCTGAAGACCATTGCCCACTTCTTTGAGCACTACAAGGATCTGGAAGAAGGCAAGTGGGTCAAGATTCTGGGCTGGGAGGGCTCGGAGGCCGCCCGCAAGGAAATCATGGACGGTATTGCGAACTACGAGACAGCCTGAAATCTTGGGGTCAGACCACTCGCGAAGCGATGTGCTCTGACCCCAACTGATTAAGTTCGCTGTGGGTCGGGGAACAGCCACTTCTGCAAACGCCCCGGCCTCTCAAACGGCATCCATTGCCCGGGTAACTGGGCCAGTCGGTCTGCCACCACCCACCATGCGCTGGGGTTCATCCCCAAGCCCACGTGGCTGGCATAGACCTCCACATTTTCGGTACATGGGTTGGCCTTGCTGGCTGCCTGGATGCTGGCCCCCCAGGCCACAACGCCATCGGTGCGTGAGAACACCGAGGTGGTGGGAACCGGTGGCGCTGCGGGCAGGTCAAACTGCTCCACTTCGCGTGAAATATCGCGCCCGCTGGTCAGCTCATACAGCCGCCACGCATTCGTGCTTTTGTGTGATCCGGCAAACGGTGTCCCCAATGTGATGACGCTGCGAACGCAGTGCGGCAATTCCTTGGCCAGTTCACGGGCATAAATGCCGCCCAGGCTCCAGCCGACCAGGCTGACTGGCTCACCCGCGGCTTCATAGGTGTCCAGCACTTGTTGTTTGGCTGTTTCCAAAATGCCAGCGCGCGGACCAAAGTTGTGGCCCTGGTTCCAACCGGAGACCTCGTAACCCAGGTTTTGCAGGTAGGCGCGCAGGGGTAGGGTGGAGCCGTCGCTGGCGGACAGGCCGGGGAAAACGATGACGGGATGTCCGTCACCCGGGGTCGCACGCATCAGCGCGGGCCAACTGGGCAGAACCGACCACAGCTCCCAAGGCGCCCGAAACTCCAGCGCCATCAGCAATGCGCTGGGCGCAGGCGGGTGGGCAGGAGCGGAATCGGAGCGCAGATTTTTCATGGGAGCAACGGTAGCAGTTTTTGGCACTGATTCAGGGTGCATAACCAGGGTGAAATACCCGAGCTGATGGAGATTCGTCACCTTGGCGACTGAATTCCAGTTGCTTTGATTACCGATGGTAGCGCCTTGAACGGCGCGTGTGCCTGCAGCTCGCGCACGTAATCCTCCATGCCGACAACCTCGCGCTCCAGAAAGCGGGCCACAGCCTCCGCAAAATCCGGATGCGCCAGCCAATGCGCGCTGTGCGTGACTACCGGCATCAAGGCACGCGCCATCTTGTGCTCGCCCTGGGCGCCGCCTTCAAAGCGTTGGTAACCCTGTGCGATGCACCATTGCAGCGGCTGGTAGTAGCAGGCTTCAAAGTGCAGGCAATCGACCCGTTCGAGTGCCCCCCAGTAGCGGCCATATGCGGCTCTAATGCCCGAGGAGTCTGTGTATACAGCTATCAAACTGGTAGCAATCGGTTTGCCGCTGCGCTCCGCGGTGAACATCAGCCAGTTCTGCGGCATGGTGGTTTGCATGCGTGCAAAGAAATCGCGATTCAGGTAGGGCAGGTTGCCGTGCTCCAGGTAAGTGCGTTCGTAGCAGCGGTAGAAGAAATCCCAGTCCGCGTCAGCAATACCGGAGCCCAGCGCCCAGCGGAATTGCACACCCGCTTCGGAAACCTTGCGGCGCTCTTGCCGAATCTTCTTGCGCTTGTCCTGGCTCAGTGTGGACAGGAACTCCTCGAAATCTGTATAGGGCTGAGAGGCAATTTCACCGCCGGGCCGCCCCAAGGTGTTCTGAACCGCTTGGCGGTCAGCCCTGCTAGGGAAATTAGTGCCTTTGGGGGGCAGCGAACCACGCGCAGCGGGGAGCGCAGGGGCCACGTTCTTCCAATGGAACTGCACCGTTTGCCGGGCCATCAAATCCTGTTGGTTGAAGCTCTCCATGTCCTCATCTGCGGCAAAGAGAGCAT
>JAYWAV010000142.1:0-5634 GCA_043782015.1 Rhodoferax sp.
GGCACTTTTTCTTCTACCGCAGCCAGCCACGGCGATAAAAGTACCACATTGGAACTACCGCACTGGCAATCATCAGCGCTACGGTGTATGGGTAGCTCCAGGGCCCCAGAAACTCCAACTCCGGGAATTTCAGGTTCATGCCGTAGACGCTGGCGACCAACGTGGGCGGCAGCAACGCGACGCTGGCGACAGAGAAGATCTTGATGATCTTATTCTGGTTGATGTTGATGAAACCGACCGTGGCGTCCATCAAGAAGTTGATCTTGTCGAACAGGAAGGCGGTGTGGGAGTCCAGTGAATCGATATCGCGCAAAATCTGCCGCGCCTCTTCGAATTGCTCGGAGTTGAGCATTTTGCTGCGCATCATGAAACTCACTGCGCGGCGCGTGTCCATCACGTTGCGGCGGATACGGCCGCTCAAATCCTCGTGGCGCGCAATCGCGCCCAGCGCTTCGCCAGCGATCGCGTCGGTCACGTTGCCGGACAGCACTTTCTTGCTGACCTTTTCCAACTCGTCGTAAATGCCTTCCAGCGTGTCGGCCGAATATTCGGCGTCGGCGTCAAATAGCTTGAGCAGCACTTCCTTGGCATCTTCGATCAGGCCCGGCGCGCGGCGTGCGCGCATGCGCAGCAGGCGAAACACCGGCACGTCTTCATCATGGATGGAGAACAGCACGCCTTTGCTCTTCAGGCCATCGTTGACCAGGTTCAGGATGAACGCAGCGCGTACAGTGCGCGGCTCGTCTTCGTCGGCGATCAAGAAGTCGCTGCGGATATGGACTTCGCCGTTGTCTTCAACGTAAAAGCGCGCGGACTCTTCGATGTCCTCGTCCATCGCGTCTTCCGGGATGGACAGTCCGTAGTATTGTTTGACCCAGCGTTTTTCTTCAACGGTGGGGGATTCCAGATCCACCCAGATGGGTTGGAACTTGGAAAGCTCTTCCAGCGACTCGATCTCTTCCTGGAAGAGCCGTCCGTTGGCAAGGGTAAAGATGTTGAGCATCGCTCACTCCCAAAAATAAATGCTGCGGTCGCGGTGGTGTGCTTCCAACCCCGACGCAGTCGCTGGGAGTTGAAAGCTACCGACTGGGGTAGTTTTCCAAGGAGCCTTCTCCAAAAATTAAGATAGCCTGATTATCGCATTGCGAAAGGGACGCGAGCCCCTATTTGGGGCAGGATAGACCGGCACTAGGGGGCAGGAATCCACTTCGTGGAATGGCCGCAAGCAAGCCCCCTCATTTTTGCGGTGCATCACAGAAACCCGTTGCAATTGGCATCGATCGGGCGCATAGTGAATTTGCCTGAAAGGTTTAAGACGTTTTTGGTTCCCGGGCCCGTTACAACTCGTGGCGGGCGTTTCTTTCCTTGTGAGCACTGGAGGCTATCTATGAATTTGACGATCAGCGGTCATCACCTTGAAGTGACCCCGGCCTTGCGCAGTTATGTGACGACCAAACTGGATCGCATCGTGCGGCATTTCGACCAGGTAGTGGATGTCAAGGTTCTATTGACCGTTGAAAAGCAGAAGGAAAAGGATCGAAGGCAGCGTGCCGAGTGCAATATCCACGTGAAGGGTAGCGACATGTTCGCCGAAAGCTCCCACGAGGATTTGTACGCCGCCGTCGACGAACTGGTGGACAAGCTGGATCGCCAGGTGGTACGCCATAAAGGCAAGGTGCAGAACCACCACCACGAGGCCCCCAAGCGGCTGATGTAAGAATTGCGCCCACGCTACGCCGTTGGCTGCGCAACCCCATAACCGCCCATACGGGCGGTTTTTTTTATGTGCATAATCGGCCCCACACCATGAACCGACTAGCCAGCATACTGACCCCTGCGCACGTGCAAGCGCTAGTCGATGTCACCAGCAAGAAGCGCGCTTTTGAAGAAGCGGGCCTGCTGTTTGAAAACCTGCACGGCTTGAGCCGTGCGCTGGTGACCGATAGCCTCTTTTCCCGCGAACGCCTCGGTTCCACCGGTTTGGGACATCGCGTGGCCATCCCCCATGGCCGCATCAAAGGGCTCAAGGCGCCTTTGGCCGCGGTCTTCCAATTGGCTACGCCGATTGGCTTTGATGCGCCTGATGACCAAGCCGTCAACCTGCTGATCTTCCTGTTGGTACCCGAAGCGGCAACCCAGCGGCATCTGGAAATTCTCTCCGAGATTGCCGAGCTGTTGAGCGACGCCGCGCTGCGCGAGCAGCTCACCGGCACCACTGATTCCGCGCAACTGTACGGTCTGATCAGCGGCTGGCAGTCGGCCCGTACCAGCTGACCCCCACCACGGCAGGCCCGCTGTGAAACCGACCGTTGTCAGCGCCGACGTCCTATTTGAGGAATTTCGCGGGCGCCTGAAATGGGAATGGGTTGCTGGCCTTGGCGCTTCGGAGCGGCGCTTTGATGAAGTCGCTGTGCGCGCTGCCCGTTCCGGCGCCGATCTGGTCGGTTATCTCAATTACATCCATCCTTACCGGGTGCAGATTCTGGGCGAGCGCGAAGTCGCCTACATCACCAACGCCACCGCCGAAGATTGTGCCCGCCGTATTTCGCGGATCGTCACGCTGGAGCCGCCCGTGCTGGTGCTGGCCGATGGCCAGACCGCTCCGCAGGCGCTGCTGTCCATGTGCGAGCGCGCGCAAATCCCGATGTTCTCCACGCACGAGTCATCGGCGTTTGTCATTGATGTGCTGCGTGCCTACCTTTCCAAGCATTTCGCGGACCGCATGTCCATGCACGGCGTGTTCATGGACATTTTGGGACTAGGCGTACTGATCACCGGTGAGTCGGGCCTGGGCAAGAGCGAGCTGGGTTTGGAGTTGATTTCGCGCGGCAACGGCCTAGTGGCCGACGATGCCGTGGATCTGTTCCGCATCAACCAGACCACCATCGAAGGGCGCTGCCCGGAGCTGCTGCAAAACCTGCTGGAAGTGCGCGGCATTGGCCTGCTGGATATCCGTGGCATCTTTGGCGAAACCGCGGTGCGCCGCAAAATGCGCCTCAAGCTGATCGTGCACCTGGTGCGCCGCGAAACCATGGAGCGTGAATACGAGCGCATCCCCTACGAGCCGCTAACGCAGGACATTCTGGGCGTGCCCGTGCGCAAGGTCGTGATCCAGGTGGTAGCCGGGCGCAATATCGCGGTGCTGGTCGAGGCCGCCGTGCGCAACACCATTCTGCAATTGCGCGGTATCGATACCTATCAGGAGTTTGTGGAGCGCCACCGGCGCGCCATGGAAAAAGGCACGTAGGACCTTTCGCTAAAAGGCTCCCGGGGTCTGTGACCTGCCCGGAGGCCGGTGGGGGCAGTCGGTCTTTGTGCAACTGGCGTACAGGCTCAAGGCGTGGTCGGTGATCGTGAACCCCTTGGCCTTGGCGACAGCGTGCTGGCGTTTCTCGATTTCCGCGTCGTAAAACTCTTCTACCCGGCCGCAATCCAGGCAGACCAGATGGTCATGGTGCTGACCGCTGTTGAGCTCAAAGACCGCCTTGCCGCTCTCGAAGTGGCTGCGACTCAAGATGCCCGCCTGCTCAAATTGCGTCAACACCCGGTACACGGTGGCGAGCCCCACATCCGAGCGTTCTTGCAGCAGCACGCGAAACACGTCTTCGGCGGTCATGTGCCGGTCGCTTCCCCTCTGGAATACCTCCAGAATTTTCAGGCGCGGTACCGTGGCTTTCAGACCGGTGCTCTTGAGTTCATCGATGTTGGTCATGGGTGGTGTCCAGCGGGTAAAGAGGGCGGTTGACAATACTCCAACCGCTACAATCGCCCGATCATATCGTTCCCCTATCCCCCCATGTCAGAACACTATCGCAGCCGCATCCATCTTTACTGCATCGCCGTAGCGTGCTGGAGTTTGTCTGCTTGCAGCAGTTTTTCGGGAGCCAGCGCACCCGGGCAGGATGTCACCACCCGCTTGCTGAAAGTGATTACACCCTACAAAATCGACATAGTGCAGGGCAACGTGGTGACCCGCGAGCAAGTGGCACTGCTCAAGCCCGGCATGGAACGCAATGCGGTGCGTGAAGTGATTGGCACTCCTCTGCTGGCCGACGTGTTCCATGCGGAACGTTGGGACTTTGTCTTCACTTTGCGCCGCCAGGGGTTTGCGCCCCAGTCGCGCAAGGTCACGGTGTATTTCAAGAGTGACCTGTTGGAGCGCGTCGAAGCGGACGAGTTGCCCAGTGAATCAGAATTCGTGTCGACACTGAAAACCGACAACCGCTCAGGCCCCGGCCCCGCACTGCAGGCCAGCGAAGAGGCGCTGAAGAAGTTCCCGCTGCCCAAGCCGGTGCCGGCTATTGCCGAAGCCCCACCACCGGTGGATTACCCACCGCTGGAGTCCTCCCCCAAATAAGTGGTGAGCGCATGACCAACGGGGCCACCTCCACCCATCGCATTGCCGTGGCTGGCGCGTCTGGCCGCATGGGTCATATGCTGATAGAAGCCGTACGCGACGCGGATGATTGTGTACTGGCTGGCGCACTGGATATAGCGAGCAGTGCAGGCGTCGGACAAGACGCTGGTGCCTACGCTGGCCAGACGACCGGTGTTCAGATCACCGCCGATCTGCGCAAAGGCCTGCAAGGCTGCTCGGTGCTGATTGACTTCACCCGACCCGAAGGCACGCTGGCGCATTTGCAGGTGTGCCGCGAGCTCGGAGTTGCCGCGGTCATTGGAACCACCGGTTTTACCGAAGAACAAAAGCAGCAAATCGCGGCCATCGCGCGGGATATCCCCATCATGATGGCGCCCAACATGAGCGTTGGCGTTAACGTGACGCTCAAACTGCTGGAAATGGCAGCCAAGGCACTGAAAACGGGATACGACATTGAAATCGTCGAAGCCCACCACCGCCACAAGGTGGACGCGCCCTCTGGCACCGCCTTGAAGATGGGCGAAGTCATTGCTGACGCACTGGGCCGCGACTTGAAAGATTGCGCGGTCTATGCCCGTGAAGGCGTCACCGGCGAACGCGACCCGTCCAGCATCGGTTTCGCCACCATCCGCGGTGGCGACATCGTGGGCGACCATACGGTGCTGTTCGCCGGTACGGGCGAGCGCATCGAGATCTCCCACAAGTCCTCCAGCCGCACGACCTATGCACAGGGCAGCCTGCGCGCTGTCCGCTTTCTGGCGGGCCAGCCAGCCGGCCTGTACGACATGTTTGATGTGCTGGGTCTGAAATGAACGCGTTCACAGCCCTGTTGCACGGCGATGCCGTCAGTGTGACCGTGGCTGTGATTTTGCTGGCCATGTCGGTGGCAAGTTGGGTGGTGATTCTGTGGAAAGTGCGGTTGTTGAACCGGGCGCTGTATGACGTGGTGCGCAGCACCGCCGCTTTCTGGCAAGCGCCCTCGGTTAGCGAAGCCCTGGCAACCATGGGAGCGTATGACCGTGAAGCCCTGGTGCTGCCGTTGGTGGCGGCGACACAAACTCAAAGCGCTGGTACGTTGGCCTCGTCCGGCGACCGTTCCCAGCAACTCACCCGCGTGCTGCGCGATGCGCTGCACCTGGTGGTCCGCAAGCTGCAGGCAGGGCAGGTATTGCTAGCCAGCGTGGGCGCCACGGCACCCTTCGTGGGCTTGCTCGGCACTGTCTGGGGCATTTACCACGCACTGATGGGCATTGCCG
>JAYWAV010000143.1:0-5589 GCA_043782015.1 Rhodoferax sp.
CGATGGACATCGCCGTGGTTGAGGGCAAATTCGCCGTCCTCAATGACGACCCCTACGGATGGTACTACTGCACCACTGACGCGGTGTGCGCCAAGTAGCGCGCGGTTTCACAGTGCTTTTTTCGCAGCGTTGGCTGCCACTGTGGGCTCGCCAATGAACCCTGCTGTCTGGAGCGCGCTGATTCCCGTCACCTTGTTGATTGCTATCGGATATATAGCTGTCTACGCCCGTCTGATGAGGGCTGAGGCCGCAAAAGACCTCTCAACCCTGACATTCTCGGTGCTCACGCCGGCCTTGCTGTTTCGCGCCATGAGCACGGTCCACCTGGAGCGCCTGGATTTCAAACCGGTGCTGGCCTACTTCGCCGGCGCCATCCTCATGTTCGTGGCCATGCTGGTCTGGTCGGGCGTCAGCCGGCGCTCGGCCGTAGTGGCCTTGTCCACCAGTTACGGCAACACGGTGGCCATCGGCATCCCCCTGATCGGCCTGGCTTATGGCGAGGCAGGCCTGGTGCCGCTGCTTACCCTGATCTCGATGAATGCGCTCATCATGCTGACCCTGGCCACCATCGCGTTGGAGTTTGCCGTGGCCCGCGAATCCAGCGTGGCGGCAAGTTTGCGTCCTGGTGGCGAGGCGCGCCACCCGGTCCAGATCGTACTGGTTGCGATGCGCAACGGCATCGTCCACCCGGTGCCCCTGCCCATCATCGCCGGCCTACTGTTCGCCCAAACCGGCCTGGTGATGCCCGAGGTGCTGGACCGTCCGCTACAGCTGTTGGGCAACGCCATGGGCCCGATGGCCCTGGTGCTGGTCGGTGTGACACTGGCGGGCACACGGGTAGGCGCGCAAATGCGCGGCGCCCTGGCGCTCGCGGGGCTCAAGAATGTGGTGTTGCCCCTGCTGGTGGCCGCCTTGGGCTGGTTGATGGGTTTGCGTGGTTTGCCGTTGACGGTGATGATCGTGGCCGCCAGCATGCCCATCGGCGCGAACGTTTTCATGTTCTCGCAGCGGTACGACGTGGCGCAGGATTTGGTGACGGCGAGTGTGGCGGTGTCCACGGCGATGGCCCTGGCCACGGTCTCTTTGGTGATGGCACTGGTGCCTTAGGGTGGCAGAAAAATCCAATAGCCTACTTTTGCCTGCACCGCTTTGCGCAGTGCGCACTGCGGCCTGCCTTCCGACAGCACACTCAAAAACGGTATATTGACCATTTCCGCGTCCCTTACCCCCAAAGGAAAAGTATGGCGAATTTGCCACTGGCAGGCATCAAGGTAATTGACTTGACCACGGTCATCATGGGCCCCTATGCCGCCCAGTGGTTGGCAGACCTGGGCGCCGAGGTGATCAAGGTTGAAACGGCGCAGGGTGATTCCACGCGCCACACTGGGCCGAGTGTTGAGGATGGCATGGCGTCCCTTTTTCTGGGCGTGAACCGCAATAAAAAGGCGGTGGTGATCGACATCAAAAAGCCCGATGGCCAGGCCACCTTGCTGCACTTGATCGGCCAGGCGGACGTCTTCATGCACAACCTGCGCCCGCAAAAGCTGGCGGCCGTGGGCCTTGACCCCGCGGCGGTTCGCAAGGCTTTCCCAAGGCTGGTTTATGCGGGCCTGCATGGGTTCGGCCAGGATGGCCCTTACGGCGGTCGACCGGCCTATGACGACATCATCCAGGGCCTGTCTGGCAATGTGGCGATGATGGCGCAACAAACCGGCACAGCGCGATTCTTCCCGGCACTGACGGCGGACAAAACCAGTGGCCTGACGGTGGCCCTGGCGATCATGGCCGCGCTGCTGCAACGCCACACCACGGGCCAGGGCGCGTTTGTGGAAATCCCCATGTTCGAGAGCATGGTGGCCTTCAATCTGGTGGAGCATTTGAGCGGCGAACACTTCGAGCCACCGCTCTCGGCGCCGGGTTACGCGCGCCTGATGGCCGCGTCACGCCTGCCGCGCAAGACGCAGGATGGCGCCATTTGCCTGATGCCTTATACCGACGAACACTGGCAGCGCTTTTTCGCGGCAGTTGGTGCACCCGAAATCGCCAGCGACCCGCGTTTTGCCAACCTGCCCGCGCGCACCCGAAACGCAGAAGCGCTGTACGACCTGGTCGGGCAGTTCGCCAGCCGCCAAGACTCGCAGTACTGGATTGAGCTGTGTGACCGGCTGGAAATTCCGGCCGGGCGCATCAATGCGCTGGCCGATCTGAAGTCCGATCCGCACCTGGTGGCCACGGGCTATTTCAACCAGATCGATGACGCCGCCATGGGGCGCCTGCGTTTTCCGGGTGTGCCGGTGATGTTCGACGGCGTGCGACCGCCCATCGCCACGCCGCCGCGCCTGGGTGCAGACACCGAAGCCGTTTTGCTGCAAGCAGGCCTGTTGCCCGAATGCGTGGCAGCCTTGCTTGCCAGCGGGGCGGTGGCCGGGCCAGCCCGAGAGGTGCAGCCATGAGCGCACTGGATTCCCTTGGCCTCACCCGCATCCCCGCCGAAGACGAGGCCTTGCGCCCGGCCGTGCGGGCCTTTTTGCAAGACGCCCTGCGCGACATCCCGGCCCATGTGCGGGCCAAATCCTGGTCGGGTTACGACGCGGCATTCAGCCGCAAACTGGGCCGCCAGGGCTGGCTCGGCATCACCCTGCCCCCAGAATATGGCGGCGCCGGGCGTAGCGCCTTTGCGCGCTTCGTGCTGGTCGAGGAATTTTTGAATTTTGGCGCGCCGGTCGGCTCGCACTGGATCGCGGACCGGCAAAGTGCGCCACTGATTCTCAAATACGGCACCGAGGCGCAAAAGCGCTTTTACCTTCCGGCGATTTGCCGGGGTGAGAGTTTTTTCTGCATCGGCATGAGTGAACCCAATGCCGGCTCGGACCTGGCCAGCGTCAAAACCCGCGTGACCAAAACCGCTGCCGGCTGGCTGCTGAATGGCCAAAAAATCTGGACCAGCAACGCCCACAACTGCCACTACATGATTGCCCTGGTGCGCAGCTCGGGCGAGGCCCAGGACCGGCAGAAAGGCCTGTCGCAGTTCATCGTTGATTTGTCACTGCCGGGCGTTACCGTTCGGCCCATCAGGGATCAGTCGGGCGAGAGCCATTTCTGCGAAGTGTTCTTCGACAACGTGGCGCTTCAAGAAGATGCCTTGGTTGGCGGCGAAGGCAACGGCTGGTCCCAGGTCACCGCCGAGCTGGCGTTTGAGCGCAGCGGGCCTGAACGTATTTATTCCAGTATGGTGCTGTTTGATGAATGGCTTGCCTTTGTGCGGCTGCAGCCCAAAACCCAAACGACTTCTGATCCGGCTTCTGGGGCGAACCAGCCAACAACCCCCGAGACGCCGTCGCTTGCATCCCATGCCGCCTCAAGGCGCCTGGCCGGGAAATTTCTGAGCCACCTGGCGCCGCTGCGCGCCCTGTCTATCGCGGTCACTGAACAAGTGGTGCAAGGCCAAAGCCCCATCACCGAGGCGGCCTTGGTCAAGGAGCTGGGCACCACCCTGGAGCAACTCATGCCGCCCCTGATCGCTGACGAACTTTTTTCTAACCCGCAAGCAGCTGTCCCGACCGAGCTGCGCCTGACGCTGGACTATGTCACCCAGGCGGCGCCCTCGTTTTCACTGCGCGGGGGCACGCGCGACATCCTGCGCGGCATGATCGCGCGCGGGCTGGGGCTTCGCTGAACCCCGTGATGAAAGACCTGTGATGGAAGACAAATTGATTGCCGATGCGTTGCAGCGCCTGTTGCAGGCGGAATGCACGCCCAACCACGTTCGCGCCATTGAAGCGGGTAAGTCCGCGCAAGCCTTGTGGGGCGCGCTGGAAGGCGCAGGTTTCGCCAATGCGATGCTGCCGCAAGCCCAAGGCGGCGCTGGCTTGAACCTGAGCCAGGCCTTTCCCCTGTTCGAGCTTTGCGGGCGCTTCGCCTTGCCGCTGCCCTTGGCCGACACCATGGTCGTGCGCGCCTGGCTAGGGGCGCAAGCGGCACCGCCACCGGTGGGGCCGATTGATTTGAGTCAGCCTGAAAGCACTTGGCGTCCAACCGGCCCAACCAGCCCCCTCGGGCCGTTCGATGCCCTGGCGCTGCAGGCCTGCCTGTATGCCGCCCAAATGGCCGGGGCGATGCAGCAGGTGCTTGACATGACGCTGCACTACGCCAACCAGCGCGTGCAATTTGGCCGACCCATCGGAAAATTCCAGGCTATCCAGCACCAGTTGGCGGTGATGGCCGAACAGACTTTGGCCGCGCGCATGGCGGCGCAGATCGGCTGCGCGTCCAGCGGCTTGTTGCCAGACCGCCTGCGCGCGGCCATTGCCAAGGCGCGCACCAGCGAAGCAGCGGTCGAGGTGGCGGCTTTGAGTCATTCGATCCATGGTGCGATCGGCTTCACCCATGAATTTGATTTGCAGATCTACACCCGCCGCCTGCACCATTGGCGCCTGGGCGCCGGCTCCGAGTCGCATTGGCACGATGTGCTGGGTGCGGCGTTAGTTGACAACCACGCGGGCCTGGCACTGGACCTGATTCGCCAAACCACCGACTAAACAACGTAAAGCAAGGAACGAAACAATGGCCAATTTTTTGAAATCCGAGCGCGATGGCGCCATCCTCACCCTCACCATGAACCAGCCGGAGACCCGAAACGCCCTGACCGGGAACACGGCGGTGCAGGAGTTTGTGGATACCTGTGCAGAGATCACGCTGGACCGGTCCATCCGCGTCGTCATCCTGACCGGCGCCGGGCCGGTGTTTTGTTCTGGCGGCAATGTCAAGGACATGCAGCGGTTCTTCAAGCAGGACATCTCGCCGGAGGTGATCCGCGAGGAATACCGCAATGGCATCCAGCGCCTGCCCAAGGCCTTGTACAACCTGGATGTGCCAGTGATCGCCGCCATCAATGGGCCCGCCATTGGCGCGGGGCTGGATTTGACCTGCATGTGCGACATCCGCATCGCTTCGACCAATGCGACTTTCGCCGAGAGTTTTGTCAAGGTCGGCATCGTTCCTGGTGACGGCGGCGCCTGGCTGCTGCCGCGCGCAGTAGGCATGTCCAAAGCGTCCGAGATGGCCTTCACCGGCGAGGTGCTGACGGCCACCGAAGCCCTGGCCTGCGGCCTGGTGTCGCGCGTGGTGGCGCCAGAGGACTTGCTGGCCGAGGCCGGCAAACTCGCCGCCAAGATCGCCGCCAACCCGGCCGGCGTGTTGCGCATGACCAAAAACCTGCTGCGCGAAGGCGAGCGCAGCAGTCTGGAATCCCTTTTGGAGCTGTCCGCCGGTTACCAGGCCATTGCCCACAAGACGGCGGACCATCAAGAGGCGGTGATGGCCTTTGTTGAAAAACGCAAGCCCAACTTCAGCTAAAAAGCCCGGCAACACAGCGCTGACCGAGGTCAGGCGGGATTGGCATTTGCTACAAAATATAAAGCAAACTATCTATATTCCACGAGGGCTAACCTCATGTTTTATTGGAAAATCCAGAAAAAAGCGGGCCAGAGGCCTGTTCAAGGCGCCAGGCGCTCGCGAACCCAGCCGCCATCGGCGTCCAGCCGGTACCGCAGCCGGTCATGCAGACGGCTTTTGCGGCCTTGCCAAAAC
>JAYWAV010000144.1:0-5545 GCA_043782015.1 Rhodoferax sp.
ACGGGGTAGTTCGCGGGGAACCATTCGCTGTCGATCATCGCGAGGTCCGAGTGGCATACGCCGCAGTGTTCGATCGCAATCTCAACGTCCTCGGCGTCCATCGCGCCGGGGTCGAAATCCAGTCTTTCCATCGGTCCGCCACTCTTTGGGGCGGCCCAGGCGCGAAATAGGGTCATGTCAGTTTTCCTTTTAAAGGCAATCGGGATGCATGGGGCGCAGGTTAGCGGGTTTTTGGGCGCCCGCCGCCCTAGGGTGTAACCGGAGTGACGCCCGACCAAGAGCGCGGATAATCGCTCCACCTCGGGCCAAAGTCGCCCTATACATGCCAGCCAGAGACAAACACCATGCATCGCGTCGCCATTAGCAGCACCGGACTGTTCATCCCCCCGGAAACCATCAGCAACGAAGAGCTGATTGCTTCCTACAACGCCTACGCCGACCAGGAAAACGCCAAGCACGCAGCCGGGATTGCCGATGGCTCCTTCAACGCACTGACGCACTCCAGCGTCGAGTTCGTCGAAAAGGCCTCTGGCATCAAACAGCGCTACGTGATGGAAAAGTCCGGCGTGCTGGACCCCAAGCGCATGCGCCCGGTTTTCAAAGCCCGGCCCGACGACGCGCTGTCGCTGATGGCCGAGATCGGCGTCAAGGCCGCACAGGCCGCGCTGGATGCTGCGGGCAAGACCGCCGCCGATGTGGACGCGCTGTACTGCGCCGCCGCCAACATGCAGCGCCCCTACCCCGCTATGGGTGTCGAGATTCAGACGGCGCTGGGCATCAACGGCTATGCGTTTGACATGAACGTCGCCTGCTCATCGGCCACGTTTGCGATCGAGCTGGCCTACAACGCGATCCGCACGGGCCAAAGCCGAGCGGTGCTGGTGGTCAACCCCGAAATCACCTCTGGCCACCAAGCCTGGAAGGACCGCGATTGCCACTTCATCTTTGGCGACGTGTGCACCGCCGTGTTGCTGGAACGGCTGGAAGATGCGCCCGCAGGTTCGTTTGAAATCTTGGGCACCAAACTCCTGAGCACCTTCTCCAACAACATCCGCAACAACGCAGGCTTCATGTCCCGCGCCGAAGACCGCGACCCGGAAGACCGCGACCAGTTGTTTCGCCAGGAAGGCCGCAAAGTGTTCAAGGAAGTCTGCCCGCTGGCCGCCGAACACATTGCCAAGCACCTGGAATCATTGGGTTACACGCCCACCCAAATGCGCCGCTACTGGCTGCACCAAGCCAACATGGGCATGAACCAGCTGATCGCCCGCAAACTGCTGGGCCGCGACGCCACGGCGGACGACGCGCCCGTGATCCTGGACGAATTTGCCAACACCGCATCCGCCGGTTCCATCATCGCGTTCCACCGCCACAACGCGGATATCAAGGCTGGTGAAGTCGGCGTGATCTGCTCGTTTGGAGCGGGATATTCCATTGGGAGTGTGGTGGTGAGGCGGGTGTGATTCGATAGTCACTTCCGCCATGCAGCGCAATCAGCCCTTCAGTTAGACTGAACCAAAGGAATCATCACTATGGCAGGCGTATTCGGCAAAGACCCCAACATGAAGAAGAGCAACCATGCGGAGCTTGAAAGGCTCAACCTGGAGCGCAAGCGCAAGTTGGCTGAGGCGGCTGCCAAGTTCAATCAGAAGAAGCCTGTCGCTCCTGACAGCAAAACAGCCCCAAAGAAATGACAAACGGGTTGGGCTGACAGCCTTTACCCAACAAGTACCGCCGTCGGCGGTACTTGTGTCGGCGACACATCGCAGCGCACGTTGAATGCTTAGGCGGATTCTCTTCCCCCAAGGAGTGTTCTGGTGAATTCCATCATGCGTCTGGTTTCAATAGCTGCAGCGGCCGTGCTCGCCATGTCGGTAAGTGGCTGCGTGGTTTGCCCTCTGTGGTGGGGCAACCATGGGTACTCCGACAGGGATCGCGGAGACCGAGATCACGCAGACCGTGGCGGACGCGACGACTGGCCAGGACGCCCCTAGGCAAAGCGCATGCGCGAATGGAACTTGGCCCAGCAGACGCCGCAATGCCACTTGCCGGGTGAAAGCTCAACGCCCCCTCCGACTGGTTTCTCTGCCTGGCATTTGCCCTCACAAAATCGGTAGTGATGGGGCGAGCGCGCGGCATTGATGGAGCTGCGTTGCAGCGAGCCATTGAGCAGTGGAGGTGCGGACATGGAAGTGACGAATCCCGAAATGTCAGTAAACGCTATGCAGCGCAGTATTCACCAATCTCTGCAGCGCGTATGTTCGTTGTCACACTCTGCAGATGAATAAAGCGTCACAGCAAAAAAACCTATCCGTTACAACTTAACGCTCCTCCACGCGTCCGTCGGTATGCAGGGCAAATCTGCCCTTGTCCCGCGGATGCACAGGGTCGCTGGCGCCCCATTTCCAGCCACCAAACTCTGTCTCGCGGTAGTCCGCAAACGCTTGGTGAATCTCTGCCTCGGTGTTCATCACGAAGGGACCGTATTGCGCGACCGGCTCGCCTATGGGGCGGCCTTGCAATAACAACAGCTCCGCCGCTTGCGGGCCGTTCACCAGTTCTATTGCCTGATCGGCCGCCACTTCAATGGCAGAGGCCGGCTTAACACTCTGCCCTGCAACCGTGAGCTGCGCACCGAGGAAGAAATACAACTGGCGCCTGGTTGCGGCGCCGCGTGCGGCCGGTAGTGTCCAACGCGCACCGGGTGCCATCTTGATCGTGAGAATGGCCAGGTCAGCGTCGGGCGCGGAAGCCCAGGAGTCGGGCGGGGGCGACAGGCTCTTGTCATCTGTCAGCACGCCAGCGATGGTGGTGATTTGTGTGACGTTGCCATTCGTGTCCTTCGCCTCGTGCCGCGGAATGTCTTCGTTCCAGAACATCGTGAAGTGCGGCTCGGCCATTTTGCTTTTGGCAGGCAGGTTGAGCCAGATCTGGAACAGCTCAGTGTGGTTGGATTTGTCCTGATGACGCAGCGGGAACATTTCGCAATGGACGATGCCTTTGCCTGCGGTAAGCCATTGCACATCGCCGTCGCCAAAACGCGCCGTTGCGCCTGCCGAATCTGAATGGTCGATACGACCTTTGCGCACGATCGTGATGGTCTCAAACCCGCGATGGGGGTGCGCCGGAAAGCCGGGAACGGTTTGGCCGTGGTACATGCTCCAGCCGTCTTTGCCAGAGAAGTCTTGCCCGATGCTGCGACCCGCCAGAGACGCGTGCGGCCCCATGGCGTCATTGCCAGGCGGGTACGCATCGTTGTGGTGCACGCAGAACAGGAATGGGTCGATGGTCTGCCAGGGGAATGACAGAGACCGAACTTGGAGGATGGGATGGTTGGCCATAGGCGGTCTTGAATTGCAGCGCGATGGCGGATTGTCACCGCGCTGTTTCAAGCCTGCCCCAGAAAGGGCTATTCCTTGGGGCGCTCAGCAGCAGATTGCTTCTTCGCAAACTCCAACGCAGCGTCCAGTTTGTCCATGAACAAGTTAACCCG
Source organism: Rhodoferax sp. (assembly GCA_043782015.1). GTDB lineage: Bacteria > Pseudomonadota > Gammaproteobacteria > Burkholderiales > Burkholderiaceae_C > Allorhodoferax. The sequence goes on from JAYWAV010000144.1 coordinate 3,494, forward strand.
AATGGGTTTGGTCAAGTAGCCGAAAAATCCTGCTTCAAGACTTCTCGCGATATCGATGGGAACCGCGTTGGCACTCAAGGCGATGATCGGGATGGATGCGGTGGCCGGGTCGGCCCGCAGGATTTGCATGGCCTCCAAGCCACTGATACCGGGCAGGTTGATATCCATCAGAATCACCTCGGGTTGATGGATGCGGGCAATCTCAATGCCATCCAGGCCATTCATCGCGCTCAGCATGAGCAGGTCCGGGCGGCGCTTGAGAATTTGCTCAACCAGCTCCAGATTGGCGGGGTTGTCTTCGACATATAGCAGGGTGCGCGGCAGCAGTCCGTGTGGCAGTTGCAGCGGTGCGGGAGACGTATGCTCTGCTTCCCCCGGGATAGGCAGCGGAGCGGCGGTAAGTGCCATTTCAAACCAGAATGTGCTGCCAACGCTGACGGTGCTCTCCACGCCAATGGAGCCGCCCATGAGCTCGACCAGCCGTTTGGTCACGACCAGGCCAATACCTGTGCCCTCCTCCTTGCTGGATTCCTTGCCGAGCCGGTTGAACGACTGAAAAAGCTGAGCGATCTGCTCTGCCGAGAGGCCCTCTCCCGTGTCCCGAACGCTGACGCGAATGGTCTTCGACGAGGGCAGGGTGTACTCCACGGTGACCATGCCATCGGACTTGTTGTACTTGATGGCGTTGAACAACAAATTGATCAGAACCTGCTGGACGCGCGTCCGGTCGGCCCGAATGAAGTAAGGCACATCAAAGTGCGGGAACTGCATACGGATACCGCGCTTCAGCGATTGCGGCTCGATCATGGTTTGGCAGGCGTTCATCACATCGACCAGCGCGACGGGTTCGAGCGACAGCGTAGCGTTGCCGGACTCGATCAATGCGAGATCTAGGATTTCATTGATCAGCTCCAGCAAATACCATCCGGCCTTCAGGATCTGATCCAGGTTTCTTTGCTGGGACAGCGATGGTGTGGGCGGACCGGAATCCATGACCTGGGCGAAGCCAAGGATGGCATTCAGCGGAGTTCGCAGCTCATGGCTCATGCTGGAAAGAAAGTCGCTCTTGGCGCGGTTGGCCTTTTCCGCAACGAATTTAGCGCTCTCCAGCTCTTCATTCTTGTGCCGCAACACCTGGTCCAGCCGCTCCCGTTCCGCTTCAACCTGTTTGCGGGCGGTGTTGTCGGTGCCAATCAGCAAGTAGCCAATGATGGTGTTCCACTCGTTGCGCAGTGCCGTGACCGATACGACGGCGGGGAAGCGGCTGCCATCCTTGCGGATGTAGGTGAGCTCATAAATGTCTTCGATGCCGCGAGAGGCTTTGAACACCAGAGCCTCAAAGCCTGGCGCAATCGGGGTCCCCAGTTCAAGGGTCAGTGCCTCGGCGCGGGCGATTACCTCTTGTGGATCAGAGATATCGGCCGGCGTGATCTTGTTCATCACATCCGCCGCCACATAGCCCAGCATGCGCTCAGCGCCAACGTTGAAAATCTGGATCACGCCCTTCTCATCGGTGGCGATGCTGGAGAAGTTGGCACTGTTGAAGATCGCGCTCTGCAAAGCGCCTGCCTGTACCAGTGCCTCTTCTGCACGCTTGCGCGCGGTGACGTCCCGCGCAGCGGCGAACAGACCCAGTACCAGGCCCTCCGCGTCCTTGTAGACCGAGGCGTTATAGAGAACATCGGTAAGCGTGCCGTTAACGTGGCGGATGGTGAGCGGGTAGTCAGTAACCAGGCCTTTCGAGAAGGCCTCCCGGTATCCATCGCGCGCCTTTTCGGGCTCGGTGAAATAGTCGGAAAAATCGGTCCCAATTAGCTTCTCCCGTGACACGCCAGTCACCTTGACGGAACCCTCATTGACGTCAGTTATCTTGCCTTCCGGGCTGATTGTCACAAGCGGATCAAGCGACGCTTCAAGGAGGCTGCGCGCGTACTGGGCTGCGGCCCGCAGCTTCCCGTCAGCCTGCTTGCGCGCGGTGTTGTCTGTTCCGATCAGCAGGTAGCCAATGATGTTTTCCTGCACATCGCGCAGCGCGGTGACGGACACAATGGC
>JAYWAV010000145.1:0-5521 GCA_043782015.1 Rhodoferax sp.
AATAGCAAAATCACATAGTTTGTGAAAACATAAGTTCGGCTAATAATTGAAAGATGAGAAGTTTTGACCCGGATGCCCTGGAATGCCTTGCCGCCATTGTCGAAGAGGGTGGCTTTGAGCGCGCCGCGGTGCGTTTGTCGATTACCCAGTCGGCTGTTTCGCAGCGTTTGCGCTCGCTGGAGGCGCAGGTCGGCACCGTGCTGCTAGTTCGCAGCCGCCCGCTGAAACCCACGTCGGCCGGCCGTTTGTTGGTCAAACATGCGACGCAAATGCGGCTCTTGCGCGCCGACTTGGACACCGATTTGCAGGATCTGGCTCCCGGCACTGGCACGTTGCGCGAGGAAGACCGCATCTCGATTGCGATCAACGCTGACAGCATTTCTACCTGGGCGCTGTCCGCTTTGAGCCCGTTGGTACAGGCCGGGTTGCCGCTGGAAATCATCACCGATGACCAGGATTTCACCCACGAATGGCTGCGCCAAGGCCAGGTGTTGGGTTGTGTGACCACCGTGAGCCAGGCCCTGCGCGGCTGCAAGGTGCTACCACTTGGCGCCATGCACTACGTTGCAGTAGCAGGCGCTCACTATGCGCGAGAGCACTGCCCGCAAGGCATCACACCGCACAACTTTCGCAACATTCCGTTCATCGCCTTCAACCGCAAAGACGATTTACAGGCTGAATTTATCGGTCGGGTCTGTGGCCTGAAACATGTGGCGCCCAGTCTGAGGTTTGTGCCCAGTTCCGAAGGCCAGGTGCGCGCGGCGCTAGCGGGTTGGGGCGCGACAGTGGTGCCGGAATTGCAGGTGCGCTCGCAGTTGGCCAGCGGCGAGTTGCTCAATCTGGCGCCCGGTGTGGTGCTGCCGGTGCAGTTGTATTGGCACTGCTGGAACCTGGACTCGGCGGTGATCGACAAGCTGACCCGCGCGCTGGCAGACGCTGCGACCCGGATGTTGGAGATAGAAAACCCATGAAGCGCGCGCAGATAGTGCGCAAGAAGCTACTAATTGAATAGCAAATCGCTTGACTTTAACGGGGCTCGTAGGCGGCCAGACGGCGCTGTTCGGCTTCGCTGAACTGGCTTTGCTGCAGGCTGGTCAGCGCCTGCTGGCGTTCTGACGGCGAGGCGTTGGTTTGGGCCTTGAGCAGTTGGTCACGCGCTTCCAGGTAGGTGGCAATGCGCTGTTTCCAGGCCGCTTCCTCGCGGTCCAGGTCAGCCAGCCGGCTGGCGGCAGGCGCATCAAATGCCTTCGCGCGCATGCGGAAAATCTCGTCGTCGCTGGCGCCTTGGGCGCGCATGTCAGCAGCACGCTGCTCCATGCGCCCCACAGCTTGCGTTGCATCACGATCGGCGCGCAAGGCCGCTGGCATGGTGGCATCCAGTGCTGCCAGCTGCTCTTTTTTCTGGGCAGCGTTGAGTTTGGGGTTCTCGCTGATTTCCAGTCGCGCGATTGCATCGGAATCCATCGCGTCTTCAAAGCCGAACATGCCCTCGAGCTCTTCCGCGCTGAAATATTGGGCGCGCAAATCCTGCTGGGCGAGCAAGCGCTGGCGCATACCGGCTACACCGTTACCGGACAGTCCCGGTCTGGCTTCCACGTCCACCAAAGCGCGTTTGAAAGCGAGGTACAGGCCCAACAGGCGTCTGGCCATTTGCGCCTGGGCCGGGCTCAAGCGGCGGTCCAGTTCGATCTGTATCTGTTGGGTAATGACAGGCAGGCTTTGTTCGCCCAGCGCGCTCAGGTAGTAGTCAAACATGCGGCGCAATTCACCGTAGGCCAGCGGTGTGTTGTCGCCCGCTGCGCTAGCAACGCCCCGGGGCAGCAGCTTGCCATCGGGTTGCGTGCCTTCCTGCGAATTGACAAAGGCCGGGCTGGCACCCGTCGTAGCCGAAGCGGTGGCCAGATCAATGGCCGCTGCACCATCGGGTGACAATGCCCACACCAGCGTCACCAGGGCCAACGCCACGCCAATGGCCCACCACAGGCGCAGACGGGCGGCGGCAGTGAAGGCAGGCGCGCGCATGGCGGTGGTTTATAGGCCCATGTTCTTCAGGCGGTTGGCCTGTTGGCGCCAGACCGTCACGGGGCTTGTTTCGAACAGGTTGACCAAGCCCACGGTCTGGTTCACTTCGTCCAGGTGGTTCATGGCGTAATCGTCACGGATCACGCGACCCAAATGGCTGGAGCAGCTCGACACCAAGCCGTCGTTCTTGGCACCCTTGAAGGCCAGCGACATCAGCGCCAGTGCGGGGTCGGCAATGTCAAACACGTTGGTGTAGGGCTGCGCGCCGCTCCATGAGAAGTAGGCTACGCCGCGCGCGGTGTAAGCACCTTCGCCACAGGCGGTGGTGGGCAGACCCTCAGGGTGCGCCAGGTTGAACTTGGCGGCACCCGCGGTGCTGAGCGACTGCGCTGCTGCCAGCGAGTTCTGGCTCAATCCGGAACCGCCCGACAGAAAGCCGATGATGGTACCCAGGCCATTGGTGATGGAGGTCAGCACCGTGTTGCTGAAGCTGCCCGCAGGGGCTGCACCCAGCAGTACGTCAGCGACTGCAGAGCCCTTGTTCACACCGGCAACGGAAGTAACAGAGGCGACCAGATCAGGGCGCACTGACGCGACGTAGCGCGCGGTCGGACCGCCATGGCTATGGCCCATCAAATTGACCTTGGCGGCGCCTGTCGCGGCAAGAATTTGCTTGACTTGGGTCAGCAGCTGTTCGCCACGCACTTCTGTGCTGTTGGCAGCAGAGACTTGCACGGTATAGACCCGTGCGCCGTCCGCACGCAGTGCGCTGGGGATACCGTAGAAATATTCCACCGGCCCAATGTTGTCAAAGCCAAGCAGGCCGTGCACCAATACGATGGGGTATTGGGTCTGTGTATATCCCGCGGCAAAGCCGCTGACTGGCAACAAAGACAGGGCGATCGAAAAGGCGGCAGCCAGACGCATCATCATTTTTTTCACAGGTATCTCCAGACGGCAAATCAGTGCCGTTAAGTTGAAAGAAGGTGCTGAAAAGACGGTGCGACGGCCTAGTGAAGGTGGCCTGTCGCAGAAATAGCACGGTCGTGCTATTTCTGAGAATGTAGTGCGACGAAGGAGACCTGTCACGCTGGTTAACCCGCATGACCTAAAGGGGAGTCACGGTCAGTGCACTAACCCTGACAGTGGTTAGCGAACCAGCAGCACTGGTACTTTGCAGTGCGCCAGTACTTGTGTCGCGACCGAGCCCATCACTAGCTTGACCAGGCCGCCATGGCCATGTGAGCCCATGATCACCAGATCAAACTTACCCTGCTCGGCCAACTTGGCGATGGTCTCCCCAGCGTGCCCCACCTTCCAGCTGCTTTTGGCATCGATGCCATGGCGCAGTAGAAATTTGGAAATCGGCGCCAGCACCTTCTCGCTCTCCTCGGCGTAATACTTTTCCACAATTTCCTTACCTACGGCCGCTCTGGCGCGCCCGGGCAAGGGCGTTTGCGCCGTGAAGACGGTATAGGCGTGGTCGCTGGAGAACAGGCTGTCATGGGTGGTCAGGTAGGCCAGCATTTTCTTGCTGTACGCACTACCGTCGACGGCGAGAAGTATCTTCATGGGGTCTCCTGAACGAAAGGCCCAGTCTATGCCTCTGGTGCCAATACGCATTGATGCGCGTCAAATCTCAATAAGACCCGTGGGGCGAAACAGCGACTGCTCGTTCTTGCGCGCGTAACCCATAGGGTTGGCAACCACGCGACAGCCCCGATGCAGATAGTCGCTGGGGGAGTGAAGATGGCCGTGCAGCCACAACGCGGCGTGCGGCAACAGGTCGTCCAGCGCGTTGCAAAAACCTGCGGTGCCCGGCGTCATGCCGTAGCGCGGATCGGCACTGCGCAGACTGGGCGCAAAGTGGGTGACGACAACGGTGGTTCCATCGAATGGGGTCTGCAAGGCGTCACGCAACCACGCCTGACACAACAAGCCTTGTTCACGCATTTGCTCGGCAAGAAAGAGCGTGTCGCCTCGGGTAGTGTCAGTTTTGCGCAGGTAATAGTTTGCGGCGCGGAATGCCTTTTCGCGTGCTTTGAGTTGTTGTGACAGCGCGTGAATGCCCGGGTCTGTGGGCGCGAGCGCGTCAAAGTCTGTCCACAGCGTCGTGCCAATCAGGCGCACGGGCCGCCCCTGCAGATCGGTCGCATCAGGCAGCAGTGTGGAACGTTCCAGCCACTGGATTCCGAGGCGCGCGCAGGTCTCCTGCAAACGCAGGTGGGTCGCATCGAAGTCCAGCGCGTCGTATTCATGGTTGCCAGGCACAAAGACCACCGGCGTGGGCCAGCCATGCTTCGGTGAGAACTGGGCCAGACCGAAATCGGTATCGAGAAGGCCCGAGCCCTTTTGGTAAGAACCAATGTCACCCGCCAATACCAGCAAGTCCGCACCCGGCGCCGGTTCGGCAAGCCAGTTCGGATGGGCCTCCAGATGCAGGTCGGACAGCAGTTGAATCTTCATTGGATCTACAAGGGAAAGGCTTCGCGCGCCAGTCGCGTAACCTGCGCGCGCAACCATGCGTGGCTGCCGGACGCATCCAGCCGCTGGTGCCACAGCGCGTCTACGTGGATAGGCGCCAGCGCAAACGGGAGCTCGCGCACCGCCAGTGCATCTGCAAAGCCGGTCACGTGGACAAAGTGGCGCGGCAACACCGTCAACAGGTCTGACGTAGTGACGACCTTGCCGGCAGTGAAGAACTGGTTGACCGTTAGCACCACGCGGCGGCTGCGCTGGACTGACGCCAGCGCCTCGTCGACAAAGCCATAAGCGCGCCCGGAAAAACTCACCAGCATGTGGCGCGCTGCGCAAAAACGCTCCATCGTCAGGGGCTTGTTCGCCAGCGGATGGCCTTTGCGCATCACGCAGACGTAGTCGCCTTCAAACAAGCGGTGGTGCAAAAAGCCCACGGTTTCTCCCGACTGTGCGCGGGCAGTCAGGTCGCTGGCGACGGCAGGGAAGTGGCCAATCGCCAGATCGGCTTGGCCTTCTTCCAGCAATTTGCGCGGGTCGCGCGTGGTGAGTGGCAGCACGCGCAGCAACACATTCGGTGCCTCGCGGGCCAGCACGGCTTCCAGCGCAGGCATCAACTCGGCTGCGGTGGCGTCGGCCATGGTCAATACAAAGGTGGTCTGTGCGTCAAACGGTACAAAGACTGTGGGCGTCAGCGAGGCTTGCAGTCGCTGCAAGGCATCGCGCACCTGCGGCCACAGCTCTTGCGCCCGCGGTGTCGGTTCCAGCCCGCGCCCTTTGCGTACCAGCAGTTCGTCGCCCAATGCATCGCGCAAACGCCGCAGTGCATTGCTGACAGCGGGTTGGGTGATGGCCAATTGTTTGGCCGCGCGCGTGAGACTGCGCTCTGACATGACGACGTCAAACACCTTCAGCAGGTTCAGATCAAAGACGCGTAATGAGGACAGTGGCATGTTCAATCATCATTCTAGTGAATATGTAACATCAATAACATAAAGTTGAACAATACTAGTAGAAACCCTAT
>JAYWAV010000146.1:0-5517 GCA_043782015.1 Rhodoferax sp.
CGCCAGCTACTGCCCGAGTTTTCAACCCACGTGGCGAAGGAGCTGGATGGCATTGCGGGCGCGGCCACCGAGACCGGCTCCACGGTTCAAGACCTGCGCGCGCTGCTCTGGTGTTCCATCGACAATGATGATTCACTGGATTTGGACCAGCTCACCTGGTGCGAGACCCTGAGTGGCGGCAGCACACGCATGCTGGTGGCCATTGCTGACGTGGATGCCCTGGTCAAGAAGGGCAGTGCCATTGACGAGCACGCCCGCACCAACACCGCGTCCATCTATACCTCCGCGCGAATTTTCCCGATGTTGCCGCAGCGGCTGTCCACCGATCTGACCTCGCTCAATGCGGGCAAAGACCGGCTGGCGCTGGTGACCGAAATGGTCTTCTCGGCGGATGCCCACTTGCAACATTCCACGGTCTATCGGGCACTGGTGCACAACCAGGCCAAACTGGCCTACGACGCGGTGGCCGCGTGGATAGACGGACAAGGCCCGTTGCCGCTGGCGGCGCAAGCCGTGCCAGGCATGGATGCGCAACTGCGCCAACAGGACGCGCTGGCGCAGCAACTGCGCGCCTTACGCCGCGCGCAAGGTTCATTGGAGCTGGAGACGTTCCAGCCGCACGCTGTATTTGATGGCGAAAAGGTCGTGGACATCAGCCAGCAGGTGCAAAACCGCGCGCGGCAATTGATTGAAGAGCTGATGATTGCGACCAACGGCTGCAATGCGCGTTTTCTGGCCAGTGCGGGCGTGGGTTCTTTGCGCCGCGTGGTGCGTTCGCCCGAACGCTGGCTGCGCATTGTGGAGGTCGCGCGCAGCTATGGCGAGGTACTGCCACCAGACCCGGACTCCAAAGCGCTGGAAGAATTTCTGGCCAAGCGCCATCTGGCCGATCCACTGCGGTTTGCCGACCTGTCACTGGTCATCGTCAAGCTGATGGGCTCCGGGGAGTATGTGGTGGAGTCACCCGGTGGGCCGCCTGTCGGGCACTTCGGTTTGGCGGTGCGCGACTACACCCACTCCACCGCACCGAACCGGCGCTACCCGGACCTGATCACCTCCCGCCTGCTCAAGGCCACCTTGGCAAAGCAGACTCCGCCCTATTCGCTGGGTGAGCTTGCGGCACTGGCCCAGCACTGCACGCGCCAGGAAGACGCTGCCCGCAAAGTGGAGCGGCGCATGCGCAAATCGGACGCTGCGTTGTTGCTGGAATCGCGCATTGGCGAGGTGTTCACCGCCATCGTGACCGGCCATTCACCGGACGGCGCCTGGGTGCGGCTTCTGTCGCCTCCGGCCGAAGGCAAACTGGTCGGCAGCGGTATCGAGCCGGCCGTAGGCACGCAATTGCGCGTGAAGCTGGTAGCCGCCAACGTAGAGCGCGGCTTTATCGACTTTGTAACGGCAGAGTGACGTCAGGCCGGATTTACCCGGCATACCCCATCACGGCCACCACATGGAACGCGGTGCCTACAGCCACAAAGGCATGCCAGACGGCATGGGCGTAGCGCACGCGATGGTCCAGCAAGAAAAACACCACGCCCACCGAGTAGGCAGCGCCACCGGCCACCAGCCACAACACACCGGGCAGCGGTACCTTCTCCACCAAGGGTACGGCCGCGACCAGCACCAGCCAGCCCATGGCGAGGTACAGGCCGGTAGACACCCAGGGGTGCGACAGGCGGTCCAGCGCCTTGAGCGCAATTCCCATGGCTGCTAGCGACCACACCAGGCCAAACAACGTCCAGCCCCAGGGGCCACCCAAGGCACCCAGCGCAAAGGGCGTGTAGCTGCCCGCAATGAACAGGTAAATCGCGCTGTAGTCCAGCTTCAGGAACACGCGCTTGGCACGCCCGTTGGGCAACGCGTGGTACAGCGTGGAGGTGAAATACAGCAACACCATGGTGGCAGCAAACACGGCCGCCCCGACCACGCTGGACACACTGCGCGGCGCGGCAGATGCGATCAGGAAAGGCACGCATACCAACGCGCCCAGCAGCGCTACGCCGTGGCTCACGCTGTTAGCGACTTCTTCACCGAGGGTCTGTACGCGTTGGTTCATGGCCGGATTTTGCGCCACTAGCGCCCCAATTTGCCCCATTCCGATTCGTATGTCGTCACCAAGACCTGGTTCGACAAGCGATTCACTTCGGTCGCCACGCGGTCCATGTCCTGCGGAAAATCAAACAGCAGCGGCAAAGAATGCAGGTTCAGAAAACGCAGGCCATCTGGCAACTGGTCTGGCAGGCGATACGGCCTGCGGCTGGCCAGCACAAAGCCCCATTCACCGAAGCTGGGCACATGCGCGTGGTACGGCGCGGTCTTGAGCCCCACCGATTCAATCGTGTTCACCACCGTCCAAAAGCTCTTGCGCGCCACCAGCGGCGAGGTGGTCTGGATCACCGCGTAGCCGCTGGCAGACAGATGTTTGTCCAGCAGCGCATAAAAGGAGTTGGTATAGAGCTTGCCAATCGAGAAGTTGGTCGGGTCGGGGAAGTCGACGATCAGCACATCAAACATCTCATCGGTACTTTGCAACCACTGAAACGCATCGGTATTGATCACACGCAATTTCGGTGACGACAGCGATTGCGCATTCAATGCGCTGAGCATCGGTTGCTCCTTGAACAAAGTCGTCATCGCCGGGTCCAGTTCCACCAGCGTGACACTTTCCACGCTGGGGTACTTCAGGATTTCGCGCACCGCCATACCGTCGCCACCGCCCAACACGGCCACACGTTTGGGGCCTGCGCCGCTGGATACGCCGGAAGAAAAAGCCGCCATCGCCGGATGCACCAGCGCTTCGTGGTACCGGTATTCATCACGTTGTGCAAACTGCAAATTGCCGTTGAGAAACAAGCGCACACCGACCCTGCCTTCACCCGGCGCGTTGGTAACGACTATGCGTTGGTACGGCGTGGTTTGCGAAAACACCACCTTGTCCTGGTAGAGCTTGTCTTCGGCCCAGGTGGTGATGTGGTCGGCCAACGCCATGCCCACGGCCAATACGGCCAGCGTAGCGCCGCAGGCAAAGGCATGCGCGCCAAACTGGCGCAGCTCATGGCGAAACAGCCAGAGCGCCCACAGCGCGACTGCGGCGTTCAGCAAACCAAACAGCAGACCGGTACGCACCAGCCCCAGATGCGGCACCAAGAGCAACGGAAATGCGATCGACACTGCCAACGCGCCCAGGTAGTCAAAGGTCAGCACCTGCGACACCAGGTCTTTCAGCGCCACGTTTTTTTTCAGAATGCGCATCACCAGCGGAATCTCCAGCCCCACCAGCATGCCGACCAGAAACACCATGCCGTACAGCAGCAGCCTGAATGATCCGGGCACCCAGGCATTTGCTACAAAAAGAATAGCAGGCAGCGCACCACCGGCGAGCGCCACCAGCAGTTCTATCCTCAGGAAATGGGCAGGCAGCTGGCGGTCAAAGAAGCGCGACAGCCATGAGCCCACGCCCATCGCGAACAGGTAGGCACCGATGACGGTGGAGAACTGCAGGATGGAATCGCCCAGCAGGTACGACGCCAGCGCGCCGGCTGCGAGCTCATAGACCAGACCGCAAGCGGCCACCACAAAAACCGAGCTTAAGAGTGCAAGCTCGGCCGGGCGCGGGCCCGGTTTGGGCTCACCGAAGGACGCAGGTTTCACCGCCGGGCCGCCCCAAGGTGAAACACGCCCCCCTGGGGGGCAGCGACCCGCAGAGCGGCGGAGCGTGGGGGCATATTCCTAATGGATCGCGGCCGCGACGATGATGCAGATACCCAGCGACATGGCGGCCACCACCATGCCCAGCGCCTTGTTTTGCTTCTCGACAATTTCCAGCCACAAGTCATACGGCGTGATCTTGTCGATGATGATGAAGCTGATCCAGAAAATCAGCACACCAATGACCGCGTAGAGCATCGAGCCCAATACGACGGCAGGTTTCAACCATTCCATAAAAATCTCCTTCTCATTTATGCCCCCCGCCCCCGGAGTAGCCACCAAATGACCCACCCGATGTGCGGAAACCGCTGCCACTGCTGTTGTTGTAACAGTTCTGGGTATTGGGGTCGCAGTTCGATGAGCAGTTGCTCAACATCAACACCAGCATGATGACGACCACAAAAAAGATGATCGCAATATGGTTGCTGGCACCTTTGAAGCTGGTGGCGCCCACGTCGGAGCGCTGGAACAGGTCCTGCTTGCCTTCGAGCTTGAAGGCCTTGGTGATGACGTCACTGCCGACCTTGCCGCCCACAGACCACGTCAGCTCGGTTGCAGATTGTTCCATCGAAAGAAGACTTGCCCCATTCGCGTAATCACGGTTGGAGGTCTTCTGGCCGCGCTGCACCTGCCAGTAAAACTCGCCCACCACATAGTTGGTCTCGGCGCTGTAGCTTTCCTTGAGCTGGTAGCGCGCGCCCAGATAGGTGGCGTTCTGGCCATTGCTGCCGACCACTGGCGCGCCGGTTGCCGGTTTGACGATGCTCCAGCCCTCGGTGGAATCCACCAGAAAAGTAAAGCCGCGCTTCAGGTTGTAGAGCAGATACTCGTCCCAGCCGAATTGCTCGTCCGAATCGGTCGGATCCGTGCCCATGCGGTGCTGGTAGCCCACCACCTGCCACTGCGTGCCTTGCAGCACGCCAAGACTGCCTAACGGAATCAGCGGCTGCACCGGCTCGTCCTGCTGCGCCGCTTTCAACTCGCCGCCAATGCCTTGCGATACATCGATGATGCTATGGCAGGCGCTGCAAGTAATGCTCTTGCTGCCCGGCAACATCAGGGAGAGCGTGGCGCCGCAGTTCGGGCAGTTGAACTGGCGGCCTTTCTCGTCTTTGGCGGATTCGTCCTTCAGGCCGGAAAACTTCAAGTCTTCCAGCGACACCGAGCGCCCCATGGTCGCGGCCGGTGGCTGAACGCTGTAGTCCACGCTGAGCACATCGCCCTCGGCGCTGCGCAGCTCCACCATCGCAAAGCTTTCGCCCAGCTTGGGCAGGCGCGGCAACTCGCCCTGCGCGGAGATCAGCGCAACCGTCTGGTTGGAGGCGACCGTGAAAGTCTTTCCATTGATCGCAGTGGTCGCACCGACGCGAAACCGGTCGGCCGTTGGCATCTCGCGCTGGGTCGGCGTATTGGTCGTGAAGACATAAGAGCCGTTGTCTTCGCTCAGGAAGGCGCTGCTGCCGTCGCCCACGAAGGCGTGCCATTCGGTCCAGGTGCCTTCACCGTATTTGTATTGCAGGCGGCCCAACAGCGTGAAGTCCCGTCCGTTCCAGACGCCCGCCGCATGCAGCTGCAAGGGGCTGTGGTCGTCGAACAGTTCGGCCATCTTGCCAATGCGCGACAGCACATCGCCATTGCGCACCACCATGCTTTGGCAGTAGCCGCAAATCGCATGGGTGGACTGCGCGCTGGAAAAAGTGACCGGCGCACCGCAACCCGGGCATGGGGCCCGGTAGGCGCGCTGGGGGGTTTCTGTTGCCACTAAGGATACCGTTCAGGCTGAGCTTGTCGAAGCCTTCGACAGGCTCA
>JAYWAV010000147.1:0-5505 GCA_043782015.1 Rhodoferax sp.
CCACAAGGTGTTGCGGCACCACCAGGCCGGTGGTGAATGGCGGGTGGAGAAACAGCGCCTGCGCTGGGATGTGCTGGATGCATTCGCGCAAGCCGCCACCCAAGCCGGTATCCCGGCAACCGACGATTTCAACCGCGGCAATAACGAAGGCGTGGGTTACTTCGAGGTGAATCAGAAAAGCGGCTGGCGCTGGAATACCGCGAAAGCATTTTTGCGCCCTGCCTGTTATGCCCGCCCCAATTTTGAACTGTGGACCAGCGCACAGGTCAGCCGGCTGCTGACCGAGACCAACACGGCAGATGGCGCATGTGGTGCGGCAAGGCCACTGCGCTGCACCGGTGTAGAGGTGTGGGACGGACAGCAAATGGTGACAGCGCATGCACGCGCTGAAGTGCTGCTCTGCGCGGGTGCTGTAGGCTCGCCGCAAATTCTGCAGTTGTCGGGCCTGGGGCCTGCTGATTTGCTGCAGGCACGTGGCGTCGCGGTAGTGCGCGACTTGCCGGGTGTAGGCGCTAATTTGCAAGACCATTTGCAGATTCGCGCGGTGTTCAAAGTGAAGAACGCTGCCACGCTGAATACACAGGCCAACAGCCTGTGGGGCAAGGCCAAGATCGGGCTGGAATATGCGCTCAAGCGCAGCGGCCCAATGAGTATGGCGCCCAGCCAGCTTGGGGCCTTCACCCGCAGCGATGCCAGCCAGCCGCACCCGAATCTGGAGTACCACGTGCAGCCGCTGAGCCTGGATGCCTTTGGCGAACCGCTGCACAACTTCAATGCATTCACTGCCAGCGTCTGCAATCTGAACCCGACCAGCCGCGGCACGGTGCAAATCAAAACCGCAGACTTCAAGGATGCGCCGGCGATTGCGCCCAACTACCTGAGCACGGAGATGGACCGCAAGATTGCCGCCGACTCGCTGCGCGTGACACGCCGTATCGTCGCTCAGCCTGCTTTGGCGCCTTTTGCACCCGAAGAGTACAAACCCGGCACGCAATTCCAGAGCGATGCAGAGTTAGCCCAATTGGCGGGCGACATTGCCACCACGATCTTCCATCCGGTGGGCACCACCAGGATGGGCCAGGAGGATGACCCGATGGCTGTAGTGGACAGTCGGTTACGCGTGCGTGGCGTTGCCGGTCTGCGTGTGGTGGATGCGGGTGTGATGCCACTGATCACCAGCGGCAACACCAATTCGCCGACGCTGATGATTGCGGAGAAAGCTGCGCAATGGATCGCTGAAGATGCTGCGCCGCACAACGGCCCGCTTAAAGGGTAAGTCCCGATGACAACCGCTTGCCTGCAAATTATAGTAAACGCACTTTCCGCCTGCGCTACGGCGATGAGGCTGGGGCGCAAGCCCCACGGAGAGGGCGCCGAGGAGATACAACACAAGCGTCCAACAAACCATAACGCCGCACCTCTGGATGCGGCTTCCCAGAACACCGGCATGCCGGTGTTTTTTTATGCCTGTTCCGGCAACCCCCGTACTTTTTTATGCGCGTTTGGCTGATATGGAATGGATTGTCGTCACGCTGGCGTCCTTGTTGGCAGGTTTTGTCGATGCCATCGTAGGCGGTGGTGGCCTGGTGCTGGTGCCAGCACTGTTCGCGACCTTCCCCACCACCCCACCCGCCACTCTATTCGGCACTAACAAGGCCGCCTCTGTCTGGGGTACAGGCATCGCCACCGTGCAATACAGCCGCCGCGTGCAGTTGCCGTGGGCATCACTCGCTCCGGCTGCCTTCGCCGCTTTGATTGCGTCCTTTGGCGGAGCCTGGCTGGTCACGCAGGTATCGCCGGAGTTCTTGCGCAAACTGTTGCCCGTCATTCTGGTTGCGGTTCTGATCTACACCTTGTCGCGCAAGCAGTTGGGCCGCGAACATGCGCCGCGCTTTCAGGGTCAAAAGGAGGTCTTGGCTGCGAGTGGTATCGGCGCAGTCATTGGGTTTTACGATGGCTTCTTCGGGCCAGGCACCGGGAGCTTCTTTGTGTTTCTGCTGGTGCGTGTGCTGGGCTACGATTTTCTGCACGCGTCAGCGGGAGCCAAGCTACTCAATACGGCCAGCAATATTGCGGCGCTGATACTGTTCACACTGAAAGGCCATGTGTGGTGGCACTTTGCGCTGGCCATGGCACTGGCCAATATTCTCGGCAGCCTGATGGGCACGCACCTGGCACTTAAGCACGGCACCGGCTTCGTGCGCGGCATGTTCATCCTGGTGGTGAGTGCGCTGATCCTCAAGACCAGCTATGACGCCTGGCTGCGCTTTTGACAGCGCTTCAATCAGCCTGGCTCAGAGGCCTTGGGTGCCGGTGCTGAAGCCGGTTTTGGAAACGGCGGCCAGGGCACCTCAGAGACTGCGCGTGGCTTGCCAATGGGAACAGTCGCCTGGCCCTTTCTTACGGCGGCCAGGTCTTCTGCGTTGGGGTACTGGCCTAGCAGCCAATAGTCGAACACGCGGCGCGCGATGGGTGCCGCGGAGCCTGAGCCCCACCCGGCGTTTTCTACAATCAAGGCCACCGCAATGGTTGGGTTGTCGACTGGGGCAAAGGCGACGTAAAGCGCATGGTCGCGCTTGTGCTCGTCGGCCTTAATGCTGCTGTACTTCTCGCCCGCCTTGAGACCAATGGCCTGGGCCGTACCTGTCTTGCCACCACTCTGGTAGGGCGCACCCACAAACACCGCCTTGGACGTACCTTCTTGCGTCACTCCATTCATCGCATTGCGGATCACATCCACATGCTCGGGTTTGAGCGGCAGCGGATCCAGCACATCGCTGGCGACACGGCGGGTCGTGTGTTCAACCACATCTTCAATTTCGCGCACAAGGCGCGGCTTGAACCGCAAGCCACCGGTGGCAATGGTTGAGTAGGCGGTGGCCATCTGCAGCATCGTGAAATTGTTGTAGCCCTGACCGATGCCAAGTGAGATAGTCTCGCCGGCAAACCATTTCTGCTGCTCGGGTTTCTTGAACCGCTTGCGCTTCCACTCCTGCGAAGGCAGGTCACCCGTGACCTCCCCCTGCATGTCGATCTCGGTGCGGCGGCCCAGGCCGAAGGGCTCCAACTGGTCATGGATCAGGTCCACGCCCATCTCGTTGGCCAGGCTGTAGAAATAGACGTTGGACGAACTGACGATGGCCAGGCGCATGTCTTTAGGGCCCGGTCGGTCGGTCTCGGGGCTACCAAATGTGCGACCGCCAAAGCTGTAGCTCAGATTGTCCTGAATGACGACGTTGGCGGCGCGTTTCCCGCTGTTCAGTGCTGCCATTGCCATCAGCGGCTTATAAGTGGAGCCCGGCGGATAGGTTCCGCGCAAAGCGCGATTGAGCAACGGTTTGTCGACGTCCTCGTTCAGTGCGGCCCAACTGTCGGTATCGATGCCGTCGACGAAAAGGTTGGGGTCGAAGGTGGGTTTGGAAACGAAGGCCAGCACCTCGCCGTTGCGCGGGTCGATCGCTACCAGTGCGCCGCGGCGCTCACCGTACATCTGCTCAACCAGGGCTTGCAACCGAATGTCTATCGACAAGCGAAGCGTGTTACCTGGCGTTGGCGGCAGGTGTGCCAAGCGCCGCATGGCACGGCCACCGGCACTGGTCTCGACCTGCTCGACGCCGGTCTGGCCGTGAAGCTCGCGCTCGTAGGCCTGCTCCAGCCCAAGCTTGCCAACGTACTCCGTGCCGCGGTAATTGGCGATGTCCTCGTCGGACCACTCTCCCATCGCCTTCTTTTCAGCCTGATTGATGCGGCCAATGTAGCCAATCAGGTGGCTGCCCACGTCGCCCAACGGATAACTTCGAAACAGACGCGCCTTGATCTCGACGCCGGGAAAACGGAAGCGTTGCGCTGCGAATCGCGCCACCTCTGCGTCGCTGAGCTTGGTGCGAATGGGCAACGACTCGAAACTCTTGGATTCCTCCATCACCTTCTTGAACCGGCGACGGTCACGCGGCTGAATATCGATCACTTCAGCCAGCTGGTCGATCGTCTGCTCGAGGTTTGTCAACTTGGATGGCGTGATTTCCAGCGTATAAGCAGAGTAGTTGCTGGCCAGCACCACGCCGTTGCGGTCCAGAATCAGGCCGCGGTTAGGGACGATGGGAACGATAGACGTACGGTTGTTTTCCGCTTGTGCGCGCAAATCATCATGACGCCAAATTTGCAGATACGCCAGGCGCATCAACAGCAACAAAAAACACAGCAAGACCACCAGAGTGACCACAAAGACGCGGGTACGAAACCGCGCCAGATCCATCTCAACGTTACGTAACTCCGTCATGGCCGCAGCGCCGGGCCGCCCCAAGCAAGGCCACCCCCCTTGGGGGGCAGCGCACTACACGCAGTGAGAAGCGTGGGGGCATTCATAAGGGTCTATTTGCGTCCGGGTCGGGGGCGCGGCGCTGTGGAGCCAACAACAAAATACTGGCCACTGGCCACAACGCGGCTTCCAAAAGGGGCGCGGCCAACATGGAAAAGCCCGGGAATTTTCCACCTGCCATCAAGCGCAACAGCAGCTCCACCAGATGCGCGGCGGCAAACAACGGGAGTACTTGCGCTGCCTGCGAAGGAACCGTGAACCACAGCAAGCGACGATGGATGGTGATCGCAAAGAAGCTCAACACTGTATAGGCCATCGCGTGCTGTCCCAGCAGTGCGCCCTGGTGCACATCCATCAACAGACCGAACAAAAATGCGGCGCCGATGCTCACCCGCAGTGGCTGATGCACGGTCCAGAACACCAGTGCCACGGCCATCAAATCCGGCGCCCAGGCGGCGCGGCCCCACAAGCCCATGTTTTGCAACATGTTGAGCAACAAGGCCGCCAGCAAGGACAGCCAGATAAACAGCGGATTGGCCGGCAACAGCAATTGCTGCCCGGGACGCATGATCATCGGATGTCCCCCCGCTTTAAAGGCCGGGTTGCCGGATCGGCCGCAGGACGTGCCGGAATCTGGCTGGCAGGCGGCTCCAGCACCATCACATGGGAGGCGCCACCCACCAACGCCAGCGGCACGCAATAAATACGGGCAAAGGCGGCGTCCGCGCGCCGCTCAATTTTCTCGATGCGCGCCACCGGCAAACCGGGCGGATACACACCATCCACACCGCTGGTCGTCAGCAAGTCGCCCTCCGCCACGTCGGCATTGGCTGCCATGAAGCGCAGCTCCATCGCGTCGGCATGTGTGGACATATCACCAAACACGACTCCGCGCGCCGAAGTACGGGCGTTGAGCACCGGCGTCGCGTGGTCGCGGTCGGAGATCAGCGTTACCTCGCTGACCAGTGGATACACGCGTGTGACCTGACCCAATACACCGTGTTCATCGAGAACCGGAGAGCCCAGACCCACCTGGTCGGCATACCCCTTGTCGATGATGACCTTGCGGCTATAGGGATCGGCTGCGTCGTAGAGCACCTGGGCCGCCATGGCTTTCGAATGCAGGCGCTCGCGCAGGCCCAGCAGCTTGCGCAGGCGTTCGTTTTCCAGCGTCAACTGGTCTACCT
>JAYWAV010000148.1:0-5474 GCA_043782015.1 Rhodoferax sp.
AGTCGCTCAATCGCAGCCTGCGACGCAAAGTTGAAATTGTCAGTGCGCCAGCCGACGACGTGGCAGCCCAATGTCTCGAAAGCATGTGTCAACAACAGCAGCTTGGCGGTGGTGTTGACATGGCTGCGCTGGCTGCTTTTGCCATACCAGGTCCAGCCGATTTCTACACGCTTCACCGGCTCCAGAATATCGTGATAGCTGGTACTGCCCAGCACGTTGCCAGTGGGCACGTCCAGCACCACAAATGCAAAGCGGTGGCCGTCCTGGCGCTGGGACAGTGCCAGCTCGATATAGGCACGTACCTTCTCCGGCTCAGGAACAGAAGTGACCCGGATGTTCCACAGCTCGCCATCGCTGGCGGCGTCAGTCAGGCCTTGTTCGTGTTGCAGGCCCAGAGGCTCCAGCCGCACGCCGCGGTCTTCCAGGGTGACGGGATGAACCAGTGCCATGTCTATTTTGTGGTGTCGTTATCGCGCGCGCGGCGCCAGCGGCGCGCCAATTGCAGGCCCAGGCCGCCGCCCAAGCCGGTCAGCAGAATGCCGCCTATGCTGGCGTTGCCGTAGCCGGGCGCAAAAATGTCCAGACCCAGGAGGCGCCCAGCCCAAAAGCCCATCAGCGCACCGCCAACAAAACCAACAGCGTCCGACAGGCCTTCCAGCAATAGCTTGTTCATGGCAAGGTCTTAGCGGTTGTGGCGTTGCATGAACATCAGCTTTTCAAACAGTGTCACGTCTTGCTCATTCTTCAGCAGGGCGCCGACCAGCGGCGGCACGGCCATCTTGTCATCTTTGGTGTGCAAGGCTTCGGCGGGGATGTCTTCTGCCAGCAAGAGCTTGAGCCAGTCCAGCAGTTCACTGGTGGAAGGTTTCTTCTTCAAGCCCGGCAAGCCGCGCACTTCAAAGAAGGTCTTCATCGCAGCGCTGAGCAATTCTTTCTTCAGGCCGGGGAAATGCACATCCACAATGTTCTTCATCGTGTCGGCATCCGGGAACTTGATGTAGTGGAAGAAGCAGCGGCGCAAAAACGCGTCAGGCAACTCTTTTTCGTTGTTGGAGGTGATGAACACCAGCGGGCGGTGCCGGGCCTTGATCAGCTCGCGGGTCTCATAGCAGTAGAACTCCATGCGGTCGATTTCGCGCAGCAGGTCGTTCGGAAACTCAATGTCGGCCTTGTCGATCTCGTCAATCAGCAGCGCAACGGGCTTGTCGGCGGTAAAGGCCTGCCACAGAACGCCCTTGATGATGTAGTTATGGATGTTCTTGACGCGCTCGCCGCCGTCAATATCCGACAGTTGCGAGTCGCGCAGACGGCTGACCGCATCGTATTCGTAGAGGCCTTGCTGGGCCTTGGTGGTGGATTTGATGTGCCATTGCAGCAGCGGCAGGTCCAAGGCCTGCGCCACTTCTTCGGCCAGCATGGTTTTTCCGGTACCGGGCTCGCCCTTGACTAAGAGCGGGCGTTGCAGGGTGATGGCGGCATTGACCGACAGCATCAGGTCTTGCGTGGCGACGTAATTCTTGGTTCCGTGGAATTTCATGGATCAGCGGTGGTTGGAGTCGGGGGGGCAAAAAAGCACAGAGAGGGCCACGCGGCGCGGGCACAGTGGTCGATATAATGGCCCAGCCCATTTTTACCAGTCACCGTCTGATTGTCATCGCAAAATGAACAAATTGCTTTTGTCCCTGTCCGCCTTGCTTGTCGCTTCCGTGACTGCAGTTTCTGTCCACGCCGAGGATATCAAGGGCGACGCCAAGGCCGGTGAGAAGAAGAACGCCATGTGCATTGGTTGCCACGGCATCGTTGGCTACCAAGCCAGCTTCCCCGAAATCCACAAGGTTCCCAAGATTTCCGGCCAGGGCGCGGCCTACATCACTGCCGCCCTGAACGCTTACAAAAAGGGTGAGCGCAAGCATCCTTCCATGCGCGGTATTGCCCAGTCCCTGACGGACCAGGATATGGCCGATCTGGCAGCGTTCTATTCCACCAGCGGTGTGGTGGAAGGTGCAGCCGCTTTGGGTGACGCGCCTGCGGCAACCGGCAAGACCGCAGAACTACTGGCAAAGGGCAACTGCACCTCGTGCCACGGCAAGAGCCTGAGTGCTCCGATTGACCCGTCTTATCCCAAGATTGCAGGCCAGCACGGCGATTACCTGTTGGTCGCACTGAAGTCCTATAAGGCTGAAAACAACCCCCAAGTCGGCCGCGGCAACGCGATCATGGGCGGCATCGCCAAGCAGTTTTCCTATGCCGAACTGAAAGAGCTGGCGGGCTACGTGAGCAGCCTTCCTGGCGAACTCAAGACGGTTCCAGAAAAACGCTTCCGCTGAAGCTATTTCAACAATAAAAAGGCCGCTATCGGCGGCCTTTTTATTTGTTCAGAACAGCAGAGAAGCCGCCCCTTCAGTTGACGCGCGTAACCCGGCCCATGCTCGGCGCCGGGACGGTACCTTTGAGCCGGAAATACAGCTTGGCAGCGACCAGATCAATCTCGCCCACCTGCACATTCGTGCCTTGCGTCAACACGCTGAAGTTGTCGCCGCCGCTGGCCATGAAATTGTTGACGGTGATGCGGTAGGTTTTGTCCATGGCGATGGGCTCACCGTTGAGCTTCATGGAGCCCGGTACGACGCGGTGGCCTGTGCCGGAGGCAGCGCCTGCAGGTTGCGATGCGTCCCAAGCGTAGCTGAAGCCATTGGAGACTGCCATGGCTCGGTTGCTGGTAACCGGTTGCGGGCTTTCCCACTGCTGCTCCAGGAAGCGCAGCAGTTGCGTGCCTGTCAGGTCCATGGTCACCAGGCTATTGTTGAACGGCATGACGTTGAACAGATTGCCAAAGGTGACAGTCAGACTGCTGGTCAGGTCACTGCGGATACTTCCGCTGTTGATGAAGCTGATCTGCGCAGGCCGGTCGCCGTAGCTGGCATCTGATGAGGCAGCCAGAAATACATCGGCCACCAAATTGCCCAGATTGGTTTCGCCGCCTGCATTGCGTTTGCGGTCCAGTGGTTCTGCCAGGCGTCCGACAACGACTTCGGTGATGGGGGCGGTCAGGTCACCGTAGCGCTTGAGAACACGCTCAACGGCTGGGTCTTTGGCAAGCACCTGGTAACCGGCGGGCACCGGCAGTATTTTGCCGTTAGCATCCTTGACGCCGATATCGTTGAGTACCAGATGGTTGTTGGCATCCTTGGCGATGACCTTCTTGGTCCGTCCATCCACCGTGATATCAATCTTGGTCACCAGCCGGCCATAGGATCCGGTCTGGGTAATCAGGCGGCCGTTGGGGCGGAAGCAGACATATTCCTGGTGCGTGTGGCCACTGACCACCACGTCGATCGCCGGGTCGAGGCGATCCGACAGGTCCAGGATGTCGCCGAAGAAGCCCGGGCAGGATTTGTCCAGCACGGTCTTGGCCTTGGTTTCACCACCCTGATGGATTAGCACCACAAACACGGTCGTGCCTTTGGCACGCATTTCTGGCACCAACTTCTTCACGGTTTCCACTTCATCATCAAAGCGCAGACCGGCCACTCCGGCGGGGGTGACCACCGTGGGGGTGTCTTTCAGCGTCATGCCAATGAAGCCCACTTTGACGCCACCCATATTACGTATCGTGTACGCAGGGAACAGGGTTTTGCCGCTAGCAGTGTCGACGACATTGGCTGCCAGGTACTGGTATTTGGCACCGGGGTAGCGCCCGTTGTGCATGCAGGTATCCACGCCCGGTTTGCCATTGCTGCCATCCGCGCCGGCAGGAAAACAGCCACCGTTTTGAATACGCGTCAACTCCGTGCGACCGCGGTCGAACTCGTGGTTTCCCACGCTACTGATGTCCAGGCCAATCTGACTCAGCACTTCGATGGTGGGCTCGTCATGGAACAGGCCGGAAGTGAGCTGTGATGCGCCGATCATGTCGCCCGCGGCAACCACCAGCGTGCGTTGGGGATTCTGGGCCTTGAGCGTTTTGACCAGTGTCGACAAATAGGCTGCTCCGCCCAATGTGACGCGGCTGCCGTTCGGATTGGCCGGGTCGGGCACCAGCACGCTACCCACCGGCGGCAGGATGTTGCCGTGGAAGTCGTTCATCGAGATCAGCGACAGGGTAATAGGAGTGGAACCCGGTGCGGCCCACAGCATGGTCGGCAAGGCAAGGCAGGCTAACAAACCAGTGACCCTCCAAAAATTATTTTTCATATTTTGTTACTCAGGAAGCGTTCAGGTATACAGGGAACTCCTTGCCCCAAATGAAAACCGCCAAGGTGAGTGCCCTTTGGAGGCACGCCTTGGCGGTCAATTCACACGGCGGTGAAGTTGGCGATTACGCCCGGGCTATTAGAAGTCCGTGCGCAGTGTGACGGCCACAAAGCGTGGAGAGCCGACGTAATACAGTGGAGCGCCAGCCGCATTGTCTTTGAACTGGCTGCCGCTGCTTCCAGACAGGCGCAGGTAGCTCGTGTTGAACAGGTTGCTGATGTTAAGTTGGACCGACGTCTTCTTCATCATCGCAGAATCTGCGAAACGGTAGCCGGCGGTCAGGCCATACACGGTGGAGGCATCAATCCATTCGTCGTTGACCAACGTGGAATACGTCTTTCCTGTGTGCTTCATGTCGACATTGCCGTACCAGGTGCTGGTGTTGTAGTTCACGCGCAAGCTGGCCAAGGCATCCGGTGTGGCTGGTAGCAGCTTACCGGCAGTGGCTAGCGTAACAGTACCGGTTCTGCGCAAATCGTCAGCCATGATGCTGCGAGTCAGCGAATAGGAGCCGTAAACCGACCACTTCGGATCTAATTTGTAGCCAGACTCCAGCTCCAGTCCCTGCGTAGTCACGCCACCAACGTTGTAATCGGTGGAGAAGCCTGCAACAGGGTCATAGGAGCTCGCAATTCGGTTGCGGAACGAGTTGTAGAACACAGTACCCGAAAAAGTCAGTGCATCGCTCGCGTAGCGGTAGCCCAGATCCAGGTTGGTCGATGTTTCCATGTCCACCGATGGATCACGGGTGGTGTAGCCAGGGTTCAGTACACCATTGGTAAAGCCGGTGCCGGTTAGCAATTTTTCGTAGCTGAAGTTGCCTGGCGCCTTCATGTTGTCCGTCAGGTTGCCGAACACCGAGCTTGCCGCGCTCAGTGCGTAGCGGATACCGATGCTTGGCAACAGCTTGCTGTAAGTCTTGTTGACCTTGTAGTCCGCGCCATTAAAGGTGTTGCCGTTGCCGGTGTTTTCATTCGCAAAATTGGTGAAGTCGCGGTTGATTTCGGATTGACGAACTGCCACTTGCAGGTTCATCTTGTCGTTCATCAGATTGACGGTGTCCTGCAAAAACAGGGACTGTGCCGTGCTGATGGTCATCTCATCACGGCCCTGGTAATAGGTGCCATTCTGGCGACGAACAAACAGATCCGGGTTTTCAAACCAGATGTCTGCAGCGCTGCCGCTGTTGTCAATACGAACTGCAGGCTGCGTCTGGAAGT
>JAYWAV010000149.1:0-5473 GCA_043782015.1 Rhodoferax sp.
TGGACGACAGAAGTCTGTTTCTCAATTACGAACTCATGGTGGCCTTTGACGCACCGGCGGTTGTGCAAGGTTTTGCCCAATGGGTCGAGTTGCATAGGCGTGCAGCGGACCGCTACCACCCCCGGTCACCCGGACTGGCACGTGAGCTCGTCGAGGGTATGGTCCGCTGGGTGGCTTTCCAGTTGTGAACTTCATACGCCGTCCCGTTGATGCACGCGTACCAAACTAGCGCCGAAAATAAAACTCTCCCACCATTTGATCGTAAATAGCCGGCACCTGCTCATGGCCCACGGACTTGGCGATGCCCACCACCTCTGACCGCACATTACGGACCAGCCGGTCAATGCTGACGCCGGATTTTTGCATCTCGGCCAGAAACACCCGCGTAAACAGGCCATTCTTGCTGTTGTCGCCGCGCCCCACTTTATCCAGCGCCTGCTGGCCCGTTCCGGCAGAAAAAACTATCATTTGCCCTGTGGCGGCAGTAGTGGGTGACAGGCCTCGACCGCCAATGCGCCGGCTTGCATTTTTGAAGGGGTTGTCTCTGCACGCGTCGATGATCGCCAGAGTGAGTTTGGCTTTTCGGTCGCTCATGTCATCGAGCAGGCGTTGCAGTTGGACGGCTTCATCCTTGACTTGCTCCTCATTGTCACCCGCGATATCAATCGGCAAAAGGTAGTTGGCGGCATCCATCTGCACACCATGCCCCGAGTAAAAAATCATGACCTCGTCTCCACCTTCAACCTGGCTTTTGAAGGTACGCAAGGCGGCCTTCATGTCTTTTTCATTCAGGTCAAGTTTCAGGGTGACCTGGTAACCGACCTGCTCCAGCGCCGCTGCAATCGCCCGGGCATCTTCCCGTGCATTGAACAATTTGGCCACATGCTGGTAGCTGTCGTTTCCAATCACCAAAGCCCGGCGTTGGGCCATGACGGGCAATGCCGGCGGGTTGGGCACTGGTGCGGGCATCGCCACACCAACCACGGCCGACTTGAACGCGGGGTCGTCCAGCCTTTCCTGGGCCAAAGCATTACCTTGGATAGCGGCAAGGCGATACCAGCGGGCAGCTTCCCCATTGTCCTTCGGCAGGCCCAATCCCCGTTCATACAGGTTGCCCATATTTCTCTGGGCTAAAGCCAGCCCCTGCGCAGCGGACAGCTTGAACTGCTTGAGCGCCTCGGCAAAATCTTTTTCAATCCCTTCGCCATCCCTGTACATGACTCCCATGTCGTTTTGAGCGTCTGCATTTCCCTGCGCAGCGGCCAGCCGAAACCATTTGAGCGCCTCGGTAAAGTCCTTGGCAACGCCAAGGCCGTTTCGGTACATCACGCCCAAATTGTTCTGACCGAAGGCATTCTGCTGGGCCGCAGACAGTCGATACAGTCTGAGCGCTTCGGCATAGTCTGTCTCAACACCAAAACCATTCTGGTAGTGGTAGCCGAGGCCGGCTTGACCATCTGCGTTGCCTTGGGCGACGGCCAGGCGGGTCCATTTCAAAGCTTCGGCGTAGTTCCGTGCCACGCCGTATCCATTGCGGTACATGTACCCAAGATTGTTTTGCGCATAGGCATAGCCTTGCACTGCAGCCAGTTGGTACTGCAAGAAGGCTTCCCGCAGACTCTTGTCTACTCCCCGGCCCTTCAAATAGGCATTGCCGAGATTGTTCTGGGCTTGGGCATTTCCTTGCGCAGCGGCCAGGCGATACCATTTGACTCCTTCGGCCTCATCGCGAGCGACACCGACGCCGTTGCTGTACATCCAGCCCAGGCCGTCCTGGGCATACGACTCGCCCTGCGCAGCCGCCAGTCGATTCCATTTAAGCGCTTCGCCATGGTCCTTGGCCAACCCATAACCGAAGTTGTAAACATAGGCGGTATTAGTTTGCCCCCGTGCGTAACCCTGCTCAGCGGCCAGGCGATACCACTTCAGTGCTTCCGCATAGTTTCGCGCGACACCCTGACCTCTGAAATACAAGTGTCCAAGCTCTACCTGCCCAGCAGCGCTGCCGCCTCGTGCGGCAGCCTGCAGCAGGGGCAGGGCCTTTTGATAGTCCTTGGCGTCGAGTGCGGCCAGGCCATCTTCAAGGCTGCCCGCCAACGCAGACCCGGCAGTCACGACCAGAAGGCTTAGCAACAGCAGTACATATGCCCTGATCACCCTGCGCAATTTCATAGTCACCCCGCATCTGCCTGTATTGCAATTCCCTTCGCAGCCTGTTGGGGAACCAATGCGAAGGCAGTCCCATTGTGAAGGCTTGGGGAACGGACTGCAACCCCAATTGCCATCGACCAATCAGCGGAGGGGGCCAACCGGAGACCAACAGGCCCACATCAGCCCGACTCACAACACCCCGGCCACCACATTGACCGTGATAGCAATGATGATCACATTGAAAAAGAAGGACACCAGGCTCTGCAACATCACCAGCCGGCGCATGCGTCCGGAAGTCACCTACACGTCAGAGGTATGGCAACACATGCTCACATCACCACGGGATTCACATATGAAAAGCCGCCTAAGCGCCACCAAATTCTCAATCTAAGATCGTTATTTTGTGGGAGCTTCAGGGCAAGTGTGAACAAGGCTTCCGAGTTGAGGTAGGCGCTTCGATCAAGCAAACCAGGTGATCTTGCCCGTGCCAATGTCATGCATGGCGGCGACCACCTTGACTTTGCCCAGAGCAACCAGGTTGTTGATGACCGGGCTCTTGGCCATGATCTTTTCGACAGCATCCTTGGCGTTTTGATCGGCCAGCTTTTGAACCAGTTCCTTGTCTTTGGAACTTGGCACGCCTTTGTAACTGAGCTTCTTGAGCGATGGGCGGATGTTTTCCAGCATCGCCGTCAGGTTGCCCAGCTTCGCATTGTCGGCGGCGCCCTTGATGGCGCCACACTCGGTATGGCCCAGCACCACGATCAGTTTGGCGCCAGCCAGTTGGGTGGCGAATTCCAGGCTGCCCAAAATATCGGTGTTGACAAAATTGCCGGCGATGCGCGCCGCAAAAATATCGCCCAGGCGCTGGTCAAACACCATCTCTGGCGGCACGCGGCTGTCGATGCAGCCCACCACCACGGCGAAAGGAGACTGCTGTTTGGCCGTGTCCTTGAGTTGCTTGAGCAAGTCGCAATTACGGGTCTTGCCCTGGGTAAAACGGTCGTTACCGTCTTTCAGAAGTTGAAGCGCGGCGGCAGGCGTGGTTGCGCCTTGCGTTGCCGACGTAAACACTTCGCAGCTTTGCTCGGCCTGGGAGCGCGCCGCCAAGCCGGCGGCGGAGAGGGCAGTCACGGATTGAATCGCAAGGCGTCTGGACAACATGGGTTGAGCTTTCACTTATTTTTTGAATTTGGGCGATCGACATGAGCGTCCAGATTCGAGAAAACATGCTCAGTGCCTCGTTGGCGAGCCATTTCAGTCGAGGCAACCCCGCTCCTGCCGCCTTTCTCAGTGGGTGATCACCACCAGCACGCTACACGGCGCATGCTCGATCAGGGCCTTGGAAACGGAGCCACGCCACCAGCGCGCGGCCCACCCCTCCAGATGTTTATGGCCCACCACGATCAGGTCGGCCTGGATCTGGCGGGCATGGCGTGAAATTTCAGTCACCGAATCCCCGGTCACGACGTCGCCACGCGAGGTCAACCCTGCGTCGGCCAACTGGCGGACACCTTTGTCCAGGATGGCCTGGTACTGGACCCGGTCGTTGTCTTCCAGCCTCTGGTCATACACGCCGCCTTCGGGCCCAAAGGCCGCCAAGGCCAAGGGTATCACCGCAATAAGCGTCAGCTCTGCGTGGCTCCACTGCGCAATTTCATGGCAATCCAGCAAAGCCTGCTGCCCAGGTGCAGAGCCGTCATAAGCGAGCAAGATGCGTTTGTACATGGCATGGTTTCCCCGAGATGATTGGGCCGCCGTGCGGAATCTTACGCTTTTAACGTTGTAGCAATCTGCTTTTTCGTTGGACATTTCAGCGAAGGATTGACGGCGCTGAGGTATCCACTGCCGCAGTCGATGCGGTGTTCGCGCGACAATTTGCGGAATTGGCGTTTCAAAAGCAAATGTTCGAGGCGAGTCAGACGTTCCGCTCGAAGCTTTTTGGAGTCGCCTCGAATCTGGCCGTTCTTCTCCCATGGGATGAATTGAAGCTTTCCGACGGAAACATACCCGGGGACATAACGGATCTCCGGCAAAGGGTTCATCGCATCAAAAAAATGGTGGTGAAGTTCACGGGAAGGGGGAATGTGAGGCGCTGGATCGTTGCGATTCTCATACCGAATTGCCTTTATCCCCATGTTCTCGTAGGCAGCTTTGAAAGCATCATCGGCAAATCTCGGTGCGGCAAAACTATAGACACTAATGTCGGTGTTTTCGATCACTCCAGATTCTTTGAAACGCGCAGCAGCCATGTGGGCCAACGCCCCGCCTGCGCTATGGCCGGTAATGTAGAGTTTTTTCGTCTCCGAACAACTTAGCGCATACAGAACTGCTGGCACCAATTGATCCCAGAGCGCGTCAAGTGCCCGCCAGAAACCCTGATGCACACGCCCTGGTAAGCCTGTTTCGCCTTCCAAGGTGAATTCGCTGACTTGGATCCAGTTTCGCAATATGCGCAAAATCGCATCGTTCTCGGGCCCCGGCAGAGTGCCGCGAAATGCCAGCACAACACCTCCCGCGATATTGCCGACCAAGGCCGCATCGATCTCTTCCGGGCCAGCAGTGAGTCCCTTAGCGGGATGGATAAACCTGGCGCCTTCATCAAATGGAGAATAGGCGTCAATCCTGCCATCTGGCAAGATCTTGTAGCTAATGTTGCTGGCGCAAATCAGTCGTCCAGCAACTTTTGGTGGAATCACGGTTTACCTCCATTTGGCAAGAGACTTCGGCATTCAAAGTGCAAAGGTAGGCGCCTGAACTGCTTCAAATATCTTGCCCTAAAGGATAGTCGAGGTGTGCCCCCTTTAGATGAACACCATCGTCTACTCGCTTGTGCCTAGTGGACTGGGCGCCAATTTGCGGGATGATGGTGGCTTCTCATCAATCCGGAAGCTATGACGCAATTGCCAGTTCTCAAGCAACAACCTCAAGGACCCGCTGCGGACGGCGCAGAGTCGGCAGGTCAAGCCAATTTGCAAATGCGTGTGCAGGCGGCAAAAATGCGTATGGTTTTTGCCGGTCCATGGATCACCTTTGCGGTTGCCATGGCGGCGGTCACGCTGATTGGCGTCACCATGTCGTATCGGTCGGGAGGCTGGGCATTCAGTGCGTCCCGCCTGGTCGTGGGTTGGAGCCTATTGACAACGGCGGGAGCCATCAGCCGCCTATGCATTACCGTGTGGCTAACGAACGCGAAACTGTCAGACGAAGCACTTGTACGGGCCGCCAGGTTTTATGCCTGGAACGCAGTCTTCGCTGGTGCCACGTGGGGCAGCGCCTCCTGGATGTTGTTGCCAGCCGATCTATTGCAACAAGAGGGTTT
>JAYWAV010000150.1:0-5418 GCA_043782015.1 Rhodoferax sp.
CAAGCCGCGTGGCTGGCCAATCAGGCTGCGGGTGATGTGGTGAGCCAATTTGGCAACCGGCTGAGCAATGGCTCGATGGCTGCTATCAAGCAGCGTTACTCAGAATATCTAGGCTAGGCCTTTAAATCCGAAAAGACATCGCGCAGATCAAACTGCTTGTCTTTCTTTTCAGCGGGCACAGCCTTGGTCGCCACACTGGACAGCCTGCGCGCTGCGGCTGTGTCTTTGGCCGGCTCCATAGTTGCCTTGCGGGCTTCCAGTTTTTGTGCCCATTCTTCAGGCGCAGGCATGTTGGGGAAGGGGCACTCACAGTCGGCTGCAAACTTCCACATCCATTCAAACCCGGAGTGGTCCACCGTGGGCTCATAGCGGTCCATGCACTGCAGCAGTTGTTTCTGAAAGGCCATCGCGTAGCGCAGCAAATGGCCGCTCCATTGCTTCATGACCAGATGCACCTCTAGCTGCTCAGTCCCGGCGGGCCCAGGCCGGGTATGCACTTCGCAGTCCAGCCACGCGGACGGCACGCCCGTGTTGCGCATCGTGTCCTTGAACGCGACGCGGAGCAGCTCACGCTGAATGTCCAGCCCAGGCCGGCTGGAGTTGGCCGCGTGCATTGCGCTTTCATCGGCTTCGGCGTGGGCGGTGGCGACTGTGCGTTTGGAGAGTTTGAACATGGAGGTATCCTGACTGAAATGGGGGGATTCGCATCGCGAATCCGGTCAGTCAAAGGTACTGCGCGCCAACCGGAGTGTCTATCCCCCAAATGGGGGATATTGCGTTCCGCCAAGTGAAATATTCCGCAATTTGTGGCCAGTTGGGGACCCCAACCATAATGTGCAGATCCATTAACCCAAATTGGTGCATGCAGTTGAGGCCCCTGAACAAACTGAATCAATTGACCGAGTCGCACGGTGCTTTGCGCGCGGGCACCGGCATGGTCAGCGGCGTGATTGCGTTGTCTCTTGCGATCTTGTGCTTGTTGGGCGTGCTTGCCTTCCACTTTCCCCAATACCTCACCACACCCGAGCTGCGCCGCTCCTACGATGTGGAGTTGATCCGCACCCTGATGTTCTGGGGCATGGTGGTGGGAGGGGGCATTGCGCTGGCCAACATGATTCTGAGCCGGGCACGCTGGCTGTCCGCTACTGCCTTTGCGTTTGTGACCCTGGCTGCACTGCTGGGCGGGCACAAGGTACCCGTTCACGATTTTGCGGACCACACGCCGTATATCGGGCTGGACTGGTTTGCGCTGGACCTGTTGGGCTCCACGCTAATTTTTGTCTTCATCGAGAAGCTGTTCCCGTTGAAAAAAGACCAACCGGTCTTTCGCAAGGAATGGCAAACCGATTTTCAGCACTTCATCGTCAACCACCTGGCCGTGGGGTTTGTGCTGCTGGCTACCAACCTGATGGTGCACCAATTTTTTGGCTGGGCAGTGCGCGATGGCGTGCAAAGCTGGATCAGGGATTTACCGTTTGTGTTTGCGTTACTTTTGATCGTGCTGGTCGCGGATTTCATTCAATACTGGGTGCACCGTGCATTTCATGAGGTGCCCTGGCTGTGGCGTTTTCATGCAGTGCACCACAGCATCAAAAGCATGGACTGGCTGGCCGGTTCGCGCCTGCATGTGGGGGAGGTGTTGATCACCCGCACGCTGATTCTGGCCCCTATCTATGTGCTGGGTTTTTCAAAGGAAGTGATTGATGTCTACATCGTGCTGGTGGGGTTTCAGGCCGTGTTCAACCACGCCAATGTGAGCGCCCGGCTCGGGCCCTTGCGCCACGTGCTGGTGACGCCGAATTTCCACCACTGGCACCACTCGCAGGACCAGGAGGCACTGGATCGCAACTATGCCGGGCAGCTCGCGTTTCTGGACCGACTGTTTGGCACCGCCGTGAAGTCAGACCGGCCCTGGCCCAGCGAATACGGCGTGTTGGGTGACTATGTTCCCAATGGTTTCTGGAAGCAGTTCAAGTTTCCGTTCATGGCCAGACGCGATTAAGGCGCGATAACCGGCCTCAATTGAAATTGGTTGGAATGCCGACCTTCGCCAGGACTGATTCCACGCGTTGCCACGGCACGCGGTTGCTCAAGGAATTGGCCCAGCCATTGAGGATGCAATAGTTCACGCGGAAGGGCTTTCGGTGATGCACCAGGTGCTCGTTCGTGTTCAACAGCAAACGCCACTTTTGCAGAATCTGCATCCAGCGCGGTTTGCGCGCAGCGGGCATATGCGACCAGCGGTGAAAGAGATTGGAGATCACCGCGAAGACAATCAACCAGAGCCAGAAATGCAAAATTAGCAGGGCGCCTGCCTCGAAGTGGCTGGGCTGGACGGGAAAGAAAAGCCACAGAGCCAGTAATCCAGCAATGGCCGATGCACCCAGGTTCTCTGCCAGCGAAATGCGGGTGATCTCGAGCGGATCACGGTGGTGGCGCCGGAAGGGTGCGACAAGCATGGGGCCCCAAAGTGGCGTATCCGAGTCTCCGAAAGAGTCACATACCCAATGGATGATGCCAGTCAGAAAATCTGCGCAAAAACAGGCCAATGGAAGCGACAGGCAACTCAACATAACGGCCTGCACAGGGGCGTGTTGGCCAATGGTGTAAAACGCATGAACCATGGCAGCGCAGAACAGCACTATTCCTGCGCTCTCCACCCAACGGATCCATTTGAATTTGTGATGCAAACCTACCACTCCCCTTCCTTGAGTCCTGAGCGTGCACGGTCTATCTGGAGCGCCATGCAACAGGAGATGCAAACGCAGCGGATTGTCGACGCGGCGCAATTTCAGGCCTGGCGCAAGCTGCTTGCATTATCCCTGGTGCTGGCGCTGTGCCTGGGTTTTGCGTGGTCGCAGCCGGGGTGGCCTGCATTGTTGCTGGGGTCCGTGGCGCTGTGCTTCGTGTTGGCACAGTTTGCCTTTCTGGGGCACGACGCCGGGCATGGCAGCATCCACCAAAGTTCATTCTGGAACGGCGCGCTGGGTCATTTCTGCATGACGGTGGTCACCGGCTTGGCCTTTGCCGAGTGGTACAGCCGCCACCAGGCGCACCACCGGCATTGCCAGGACGAAGCGCTGGACCCTGATATGGATGTGAGTCTGCTGGTGTCCTTGACCGAGGAGTCCGTGCAATCCAAGGGCTGGCTGGGCCGCTTCCTGACATGCCACCAGCACCTGCACGTCTGGTTCCTGTCCCTGTTCTTCGCACACAGCCAGCGCCATCTGTCGCAGTGGGGTGTTTTAAATGATCCGCGGCGCTTCTGGAAAGACCTGATCCCGCTGGCCCTGCATGTCGCGCTCTGGTTTGGGGTTCCAGTTTTTGTGTTCGGCGTAGAGCCGGCAAGGGCTGCGTGGGTCTATGTGCTGCCGCTTTTCTTCCTCGGCCCCTATCTGGCGGCACTGTTTTGGCTGAACCACATTGGCATGCCACTGGTGCGCAGTGATGCATCCTGGTCGTTTCTGGAGCACCAGTCCCTGACGTCGCGCACGGTACTGAGCCCTAAGTCCATGGACTGGTTCTTTGGTGGCCTCAACTACCAGATTGAGCACCACCTGTACCCGAAAGTGCCGTCGTTCCGCCTGCGCCGTGTGCAGCCCATCGTGCAGCAACGGTTTGCGCGTGAAGCGTTGGCGTACAACGGCGTGGGCTTTGTCGATGCGGTGCGCCATGTGGCGGCGCACTTTCGCAGCATCGCAAAAGCCGCTGCTTAAACGCTGCGAATTTCCAGCTTGTACGGCGGCAATCCGGCCAGCATCCGCTTGCCATACGCCGTTTGCGTCAGTCGTTTGTCGTAGCATATCACCCGGGCGTGGTCTTCTTCGGTGCGGATGGCGCGCCCAGTCCACTGCAACAACTTGATGCCAGTGGCCGGAATCACCAGTTCGTTGAACGGGTCGCGCCCCACGCTTTTAAGCCATTCGGCGCGCGCTTCGTCTACCGGGTCGCTCGGTGGGGCGAAGGGCAGCTTGGCGATGAACACGGTTTCGCACAGCGCGCCCGGCAAATCCAGTCCTTCGCCAAACGACTGCAGGCCGAACAGCACCGAGGGCATGCCGCTCTCGACCCGCGCGGTGTGCGCCTGCAGTAGCCGCGCGCGCGATTGTGTGCCCTGTACCAGCACCATGTCGCTCAGGTGCAGCGGCAGCGCTTCGGTGGCGGCGCGCATCTGCGCGCGGGAAGTGAACAGCACCAGCGCGCCGCGTTTGACCTGTTCGATGTCTTCCATCAGCGCAGCCACCATCTCACGGGTGTAAGCGTCAACCTGCTTGGGCTCGGCCTTGGTTTGCACCACCGTCAACGTGCCCTGGCGCGTGTAGTTGAACGGGCTGCTGACCTCCTGTGCGGTGACATACGGCTTGTTGGACAAGCCTGCCTCTTCCAGAAAATAGTCAAAGCTGCCGCAACTGGTCAGCGACGCGCTGGTGACAATGGCTCCGCGTACCTGGCTCCACAAAAACTGGCGCAGCAAATCGCCCGGCACGATGGGGCAGGCGTGTGCGGTCATCGTGAGATACCCGTTGTTCTTCTCTGCCTGCAGCCACTTGGCCAGCGGCTGGTCGCCATGTTCCTGCAGCAATTGGCTGGTAGACACCAGGCTTCCCAACCGCGGTGCCAGTCCGCCCAGCTTGGCATAGAGCTGCGCGCACAGCACGGCTTGAGACGGGTCTTCTTTCGCCAGGGCCTTCACGTCCACGCCCAGCGTTTCCAGCACCTTTGTCAGACCACTGGCTTGCAGGTGAATTTGCGCAGCAGGCTCGTGCAGCGCTTCGGGCAGCACGCCATTCGCAAAACGCAAGGTTCCATCGTTGCCTCCACCCACCGCATTCTTGCCAGTGCTGGCCCACACCAGATCCATCGCGATTCGCGCCAGTTGGGTCAGCGTGCCTTTGAGCTGGCTGGTGATGGTTTGCACATCTTCGCCAATGTGCAGGTTCAGTTTGCTGGCGACTTCTTGCATGGTCTTGGGCAATTTGTCGAGCCAGCGCAGATTGCTCAAATCCATGCTGCTTGCAAACTGGTCCAGCGCTACCGCGGGCAAGTGGTGGCCTTCGTCAAAGATCACCAGGCAGTTGTCCAGATCGGGCAGGGTTTTCATGCCCAAGCTGGCCAGCACCAGGTCGTGGTTGGCGACGATCACGTTGGCTTCGGCCAGTTTGTTGCGCGCTTGGTAGTAGCTGCATTCTCTGAAACGCGGGCAGTGGCGGGCGGTGCAGGTGTGGCGCTCGGCGGCCACGGTCTGCCAGTCGGCCGAATCGGGCGCTTGCGCCAGCGTGTCCCGGTCGCCATCCCACTGACCAACCGCCAGCTGGTGCGCCATGGTTTCCAGCATCCGGGTACGGCGCTCTTCCAGCGCCTCTTGCGTGGCGGCGCTCAGAACGGCAACGCCAGTTTCTTCTTCAAAGAAATCGTCTT
>JAYWAV010000151.1:0-14931 GCA_043782015.1 Rhodoferax sp.
AGTAATGACCCAGAAACTGGATAAAGCCGGGCTCGACCAGGCCGTTGGCTACGCCCTGGGCATAGGGCTGGACGGGCACGACGACCAGCATGCCGAAGACCAGTGGCAGCATCAACCGCCAGGTGCGGTCCTTCAAGAAGCCAGCGACGCGGCTGTTCTTCATCAAAAACGCGGTGGAGATTCCAGAGATCAGGAAGATCAGGTCCATGCGCCAGCGGTTGAGCATCAGCATGGGCATTTGCAACGCCTCGGTCAGGTAGCTGCTTTTGAGGTGCCAGCCCCAATCGGTCACGTACAGCATGGCCAGGTGGTACAGGATCAAGAGGCCAAAGGCCAGGGCGCGCAGGGCATCAATATCGTGGCGTCGTTGCATGGAAAGTCCGCATTGGGTTGAAAAGGACGCCAGTTTCGGGATTTGCGCTGCTTTGAGAGGCGAAATGTGACGGTTTGGGGGCCGGATGGGGCCAGCGGTGGACCCCAGGGACGGAATTGGAGGGAAGGAATGAGCGCGCCGCTAACATCGGGGCATGCCGTCTGCTCCGCCCACCTCACCTGCCCCCGCCTCCGATGCCCAAGCCTGGCTGGCGCGCTACCGGCCGTGGCAACCGATCATTGAACCGGCGCTGTGGGCCATCTTTTTTTGCGGCCAGGCTGCGCTCAACAGCCTGACGGTGTGGTTCGATATCGAGCGAGTGAAGCTGAACTTTGCGGCCTGGGAACCGGCAGTTTGGGAATGGAGCAGCAATCTGGTGCTGCTGGCGCTGGTGCCGGCGGTGATCGCGTTTGAGCGGCGCTTTTCGCTGACCTGGACCACCTGGCGGGCCAATTGGCGCTGGCATGCGATGGCGAGCGTGGTGTTCAGCATCGTCCACGTATTGGCGATGGTGGGCCTGCGCAAGCTGGCCTACGCGACCCAAAACGCCGAATACGGCTTCGGCAACTGGCCGCAAGAGCTGTTTTACGAATACCTGAAAGACTTCCGGGCCTACTTTGGCATCTTGTTGTTCTTGTCGCTATACCGCCTGTTGCTGTTGCGGCTGCAAGGCGAGGCCAGCCTGTTGGCCGCGCCAGACGACGGCCCGCCGGTGGAGCCGATTGATCGGCCCGAGCGCTTTCTCGTGCGCACGCTGGGCAAAGAGTTTTTGCTGCCGGCGGCCGAGGTGGAGTGGCTGCAGGCCTGGGGCAACTACGTGAACCTGCGCGTGCGCGGGCACGACTACCCGCTGCGATCGACGATGGCTGCGGTCGAAGCCCGGCTGGACCCAGCCCGCTTTGTGCGCGTGCACCGCAGCTACATCATGAACCTGGACTACCTGCAGCAGATCGAGCCGCTGGACTCGGGCGATGCCCGCGCCAAGATGCGCGATGGCGGCACCGTCCCCGTCAGCCGCCGCTACCGCGACAATTTGCGGCGCACTGCGGCCAGCGGTTTATGAAAAAGAGGCTGCAGCGCGCTCAGGATGTGCGCAAACAGCTCCTTATTTGATAGCAATCTCAGGTTAAGCGGCAGACGGTGCCAACGCCAGCTCGGCCAGACGTACCGCACCCTCAAAGCTGCGCGCACCGCCGATGAACAGGTTCAGGTGGCAGAACACGCTGTCTTCCACACCGGTGACCGCAGCCAGTTCCTGCTCGCGCAAACCGGCCCAACTCTTGGGCAAATCCAGACGTGCGGTAAACGAACCTGGCTCCACCGGCACGGTCTTGATCTGGTACTGGTCGCCATCCGAGTCCGGGTAGATCACAAACATCACCTCGGGCATTTCGTCCACCACCACACGCGTCCAAGGCATACCGCCCTCTTGCAGGTGCAGTACGCGGCCACCGACCAGACGCGGCGCGGCGCGCACGGTGTCGACCGCGCAGATCTGCGCTACCTTTTTGCTGATGGCGTGGTCCAGAAACTTGCGCGTGATGGCGATGGCCTCGCGAAAGCGGGTTTCCTGCAGCTGGGCCTTGGTGGTCTGGTCCATGCCTGTCTCTTCCATCCAGTGGGTATTGAGCTGGGCGATCAGGCTGGAGAGGCCAAAGATACCGGGTGACACATCGCCCTGGCCGGTGTCCACGATGTCAAGGTACTGCACCAGCGAGTGGTCGATAGAGCGCACCACCTCGTCCACCCCGTGCGCGTCCAGGCTCTGGCCGTTCGCGCTGGCCCAGGCCTTGACGTAATCGCTGCCATACGCCGCCCACACCAGGCCCGCGCTGGCGTAGCCCACACCGCGAATCGTCTGGCCGTCCACCTCATGCGATGGCCTTGCGCCCGTGAAACCGCGCTGGTGGTGGTCAAAGCGGCCCATAGCGGCGTCCCAGGTGCCGCCCACGTCGACGACAAAGTCGGCCACGTCAATCAGCTCTTGCTTGCGGGTGCGCGTCAGGCTATGCGATGGGAACACGCCCATCAAAACGCCGACGCCAAAAACGTCGTCGGCATGGAAGCTGCCACTGTGGGTGGCGATGGTGAAGATTTTTGAGGAGGGGGTGTTGGTGGAATCAGTCATGAAGCCATTTTATGGACACGCGACCATGACGCATTCCGTCGCCGCCTCGCCCTTGCCCCCGGGCAGCAATCTTGTTGCGATATTCTCGGCCATCCCTCCCACCAGGCAAGAACCCCAATGCGTGTTGAATTCAATTTTTCGTGTCAGACCCGACTGACGTATCTGCTCAATGACACTTGGACTGCCAAAAATTGGGCAAACCAGTTGTCAGCGCTGGATAACCGGTTTTTGTTGCAAACAGATTTGAACCATCGACATGGGTTCGCTTCCCAGGAAGATATCCGTGCGCTGCAACTGCGCCTTGCGCAATGCGCCAACGCATTGGGATTCCATTTGGAACCCATGACAACACAAGGCTGGCAAAGTGCGTTGAATCAATTGCACATGAATTTCCCCGAAATATTCAAGACGCCCATGAATGCGCAAAGGTTTCAATTGGCCCATGAGATGAACTTGCTTATTCATTGGCTGGAATATGAATTGGCAAATACTTTGGCTGGAAAAGAACAGTATTTATTCAATCTGGATTTCAACCACCATCCGCCCGCCTACAAACAAAAGCAAGCGTTCCCACAAGAGGAAATGGCGCATTTTTCAAGTGCGCTCGCGTTTGGGAATCTGCACCTGCACTACATCTACATTGGCCGCCATTTCCTGGAGATGTTTGAGGCACGCGACATGGTGTGCCCGAACAGCCACTTCAAAGCGCAACACGAATTCAATGCCACCTGCGGGCTGGTATTTTCCGAACCGCTTGACTCCGTTGAGGTAGAAAGAGACATGCATCACTACTTTGTCAGCCGGGGAGGTGCCGATTTTTTCGGATATGAATTGGAGGATCCTCAGATGGCCAAGGGGTTTTTCAAACTGGGGCGTCTGGAAAACCTCGATGCCTATTCCAACTTTGAGCAGAGGCAGGCGTTACGTGATCAACTACAGTCGTCTCGCATCGTGAGTTGGCGCTTCGCGCCTTAAAGCTGCAAACTGCCGATCATCAACCCTTCCAATTTTGAATATTTCCCATGACCCTCAGCACCCTGTGGCTCTTCATCGCCATGACCTTCGTCGTCTCTGCCACGCCCGGGCCCAATATGCTGCTGATCATGAGCATCAGCGCGCGCCACGGTTTGCGTATATCGGTGTTGGCCATGCTGGGCTGCATGACGGCGCTGCTGGCAATGATGAGTTTGTCTGCGGCGGGCCTGGGCGCGGTGTTGCATACCTCGCCGCAGGTATTTGAAGCGCTGCGCCTGGCTGGGGCGGCTTACCTTGCGTACCTGGGCGTGAAGGTGTGGCGCTCGCCTGTGGAGGAGCGGGCAGCAGACCCAGCCAACGAAGCATCGCCAGCGGTAGCGCCTGCCGTGAACCCGTGGGCCATCTACCGCCAGGCTTTTTTGGTAGCCGCCAGCAACCCCAAGGCGATTCTGTTTGCGGCGGCATTCTTCCCGCAGTTCATCCACGCGGACGTGCCCCAGTTGCCGCAGTTCGCCATCCTGTTAGTCACCTTCTCGGTGATTGAGGTGGCTTGGTACTTTGTCTACGCCGCCAGCGGCAAGCGCCTCTCCAACTATCTGCAACGCGCCTCGGTGATGAAGATGTTCAACCGCATCACCGGCGGCGTATTCATCGGCTTTGCGGCATTGATGGCGACGGCGCACGAATGACCACTGAACTCCTCCATTTCCACGATCCGATGTGCAGTTGGTGCTGGGCTTTTGGGCCCACCTGGACGCAGTTGCGTGCGCAATTGCCGGATGGCGTAGCCGTGCGGCGCGTGGTGGGCGGGCTGGCAGCGGACAGCGATGTGCCCATGGAGCCGGCGATGCGCGCCAAGCTGCAGTCCGTTTGGCGGACGATACAAATGCACGTTCCGGGAACGCGGTTCAACTTCGATTTCTGGCAAAGCTGCACGCCCCGGCGCTCCACCTACAACGCCTGCCGCGCCGTGTTGGCGGCGAAGCGCCTGGTGACTGATTCCGAAGAGCAGATGATTCTTGCGATTCAAGAGGCGTATTACCTGCAGGCCAGAAACCCATCGGACCTAAGCACCCTGATCGAAATTGCGCAAGGTATCGGACTGGACGCAGAGGCCTTTGCCGCCGAAGTGTCAGGCGCTGCCATTGAGGCACAGTTGCAGCAAGAATTGCACTTTGCCCGCGAGACACCCATCAGCGGCTTCCCCAGCCTGGTGCTGCGCACACCATCGGGACCGCATGCCATTACCCTCGACTATCTGGATGCAGCGCCCATGCTGCAGAAAATTCAGACGGCATTGGGAGCAACGCGCTGACTCGGCAACGCCCTATCTGCCCCAAGTGCCAGCGGGCCCAACGCACCTGCATTTGCCATTGGGTCACGCCGATACCCACTGCATGCGATGTGCTGATCCTCCAGCACCCTCTGGAGGTAGGCCACGCAAAAAACACCGCGGGCCTGTTGCACATGAGTCTGCCTGGCAGCCGCATGCTGGTCGGCGAAGCGTTTGACGACGCCCGCTTGTGCGAGGCGATGGCGGCGCCCAAGTACACCGTGTTGCTGTATCCGCCCGCCGTTTATGAAGGGCATGCAACGCCTGCGCCGCTGGACGCAGAACAGCTGCGCGACCCCTCCAAGGTGCGGCTGGTGGTGCTGGACGGCACCTGGCGCAAGAGCCGAAAGATGTTGCATCTCAACCCGCTGCTGCAAGGCCTGCCGCGCGTGTCGCTGTCCGATACGCCGCCATCGGGCTACGCGATTCGCAAAGCCCACAAGCCGGGGCAGCTCTCCACGCTGGAGGCCACCTGCGCGGCACTGGCGCAGCTGGAAGGTGATGCTGAGAAGTTCCGGCCTATGCTTAAGGCCTTTGATGGCTTTGTGTCTCAACAGCAGGAATTTATAGGCAAAAAGGCCTGTAGCGCCCTTAGAACATGCGCAAGAAGCTCTCAATTTGATAGCAATTGAGAGGTAGAAATGCGCGGGGCGTGGTGAGGTTTGGTAAGCCATCACACAGACCACGGACAGGGGTTTGCCTATAAATGGCTCAAATTCCATTCAGGCGCCCATGGCAAAAGAAAAACTCCCCGGATTCAATGCGCGCCTGTGGCTGCGCTTCGTCACCATCGCGCGTCCGTACTGGGTCATCAACCGGGGCCCTGCTTGGGGGATGTTTGCGGGGTTGATCGTGCTGCTGCTGAGCCAGACGGCCTTCAATGTGCTGTTCAACCAGCAGACCGGTGAATTCACCTCCGCGCTGGCCGCGGGCGATGCCGACCGGTTCTGGTCTGCCATTCGCGTGTACGTGGCAATCCTGGTGGTGGCTGTGCCGATTTATGCGCTGTACTACTACGCGAGAGACCGGCTGGGCCTGCATTGGCGGCGCTGGCTGACGGACAGCTTTCTGAAACGCTACTTTGCCAAGCGCGCCTATTACAAGCTCAACGGCAGCGACATCGACAACCCGGACCAGCGGATTGCCGACGACATCGACAGCTTCACGTCGAAGTCTTTGTATTTCTCGATGATTGCGCTGGGCTCGGTGATCGACCTGATCGCCTTCTCGGCGGTGCTGTGGACGATCTCACGTACGCTGGTGCTCTTCCTGATCCTCTATGCAGTGGTCAGCACATTTTTTACGGCCGCAGTGTTTGGCAGGCGGCTGATCAACTTGAACTTTCACCAACTGCAACGCGAAGCGGACTTCCGGTTCAGCCTGGTGCGCGTGCGCGAACATGCCGAGCCGATTGCGTTTCATGATGGCGAGGCCCGCGAGAAGTCGGTGCTGCAGCGGGTGTTTGGCATGGTCTATGCCAACTACAAGCGGGTGCTTGGCTGGCAGTTCAGGCTCAACCTCTTGCAGTACAGCCACAACTTCTTGACGGTGGCGCTGCCCACCGTGATCGTGGCCAACGACGTGCTGTCTGGCGAGATGGAGGTGGGCCGTGCGATCCAGGCGGCAGGCGCGTTCTCTGCGATCCTGAGCGCGCTGACCATCATTGTTCAAAACTTTGAAAGCCTCAGCCGGTTTTCTGCGGGCGTGGACCGGCTGCATGCGTTCTCGGAAGCACTGGACAAAATCGGCGACATCCCGGTTCAGCCCTGCGCCGCACCTGGAGCAGAAGGCACACCCGAGGCCGACTCGCCTATTCGCACCGAACCGGGCAACACGCTGGCGCTGAGCCACATCACCGTGTTCACACCCAACTGCGAGCAAATGCTGGTCAAGGATTTGTCGCTGACCGTCAAGGCCGGCGAAGGGCTGATGATCATTGGCTGCAGCGGCACAGGCAAGAGTTCACTGCTGCGGGTGATTGCGGGGCTGTGGCAAACCGGTTCGGGCGTTGTCACGCGTCCGGGTGTAGACGACATGCTGTTCCTGCCGCAGCAGCCTTACTTACCATTGGGCAACCTGCGCTGCCAGCTGACTTATCCGAAAACCGACTCGGACATTTCGGACGAGGCGCTGCTGGACTGGCTGAACGTGGTGAACCTGCCCAACCTGGCCGCCCGCTATGGCGGGCTGGACGCGGAGCTGGACTGGTCCAAGGTGTTGTCCGTGGGCGAGCAGCAGCGCCTGGCTTTTGCCCGCGCGCTGATCGCAAAGCCACGCTACCTGCTACTGGACGAATCGACCAGCGCGCTGGACACCAGCAACGAGGAGCAGCTCTACGGCAAGCTCGCCGGTCTGTCCATCACGCCAATCAGCGTGAGCCACCACCACGACATTGCCAAGCACCATCGCCATGTTCTGGATCTGCAAGGCGAAGGCGCATGGACGCTGCGCGAGGAGGCAGCGCCCGCGGCATGATCAGATCAAATCGACGTCCGACACCAGCGATTTCACTGCCGCATTCATGTCGGCGGTGATTTCTTTCCAGTCGTAACCGGTTTGCGCGTTCAGGTACTCGAAGAACGAGGAGTTGGGGTC
Source organism: Rhodoferax sp. (assembly GCA_043782015.1). Taxonomy (GTDB): domain Bacteria; phylum Pseudomonadota; class Gammaproteobacteria; order Burkholderiales; family Burkholderiaceae_C; genus Allorhodoferax. The sequence continues at coordinate 7,405 of JAYWAV010000151.1, forward strand.
GTTCAGCAACACGGCGACGGCGTAGCCATCGGTGTTGTCGGACAGCTTGAGCATCGCATCGTAGATGGTGTCGGTGGCCAAGGCGTCGTCCACCAGCACGGGCGCCGGGTCGAAGTAGATGCTGGGCAGCTCTACGCGCAGCGCGCGGCCAAAGTCCCTGGCAAATGCGGCCTTGGCGTCGGCAAACGAGCGTACGCCAGAGAAGAAACCATAGGGCTGGATCTGGAAGAATTCCTGCATGGGCGGCGCCAGCTGGCGCTCGACAGCAGAGTCAAACGCAGCGTCTACGGCCATGCGGTCGCCTTTTTTGAGGCGGATACGCACCAACAGGGCTTCGGTAATGCCGGGAAATCCCACCGCCTGGAAGTGGCGAACGATGCGCTCTGCCGTGGCGTCAGCGGGGAGACTCGGGATGGTGGTCATGGGAGCAGCTTCTTTCGTAAAAAAGGGCAGTGTACAGAAACGGCCAGGGGCATAAATACGCTTATCCTCAGGCCACCTCCTTAGTCCCATTTTCTCCCCGCCCTCCCCCGTGTACAGCGTTCCTCCCCAAGTCCTCGCCTACCTCTCACATCCGTTGTCCCAAGTGGGCATTTTCATGGCGGCTTCGGCCCTGATGATCTGGCGGTTACAAGCCATTGAGGGCAAGGGTTTTGAGGGCACGGTGCTCGGCACGCTGATCATGCCGTACTGCTCCGGCTTTGCGAATCTGGTGTTTGCCTACGTGATGAGCCGCGAAGGCGGCAAGGGCACGACAGTGATCGAGAACTGCCTGGTCAACAACGTGACCAACCTCACACTGATCCTCGGCCTGGCGACGATTTTCTTCGGCGCCAAGGCGGTCAAGGGGAAGGCAACCAAGGCCATGGCGCAGGAGCAACGCATTCACAAGCTGGAACTACTTTTCACGCTGGTCGCCCTCTTCCTGTTTACCGGCACGCTGTGGGCGCTGGCCAAAGACGGCGTGCTGGATTTTTACGACGGCCTGGTACTGGTTGGGGTGTTTGTGTTTTGGCAGGTCTTGCACGTGTTTGAGATTCTCAAAAACAATGTGCGCAAGAGCCGCAGCTTTGAGTGGACCATCATCATCGATTTGATCCTGATCGGCATCGCTGCCTACGGTGTGTACTTCAGCGTCAACTTTCTGGTGGACTGGATTTCGACGGTCAAAAGCCCCTACATCGGCGAGAAAGACTTGGGCTGGATCAGCGGCGCACTAATGGTGGTGCCCAATGCGTTTATCGCGCTGTACTACGGCTTTGTGGGTCGGCAGGACATCGTCGTCAGTTCGCAGGTAGGCGACGGGCACATCTGCATCCCGATGTGCATAGGCCTGTTCGCACTGTTTGACCCGATCCGCATACCGTCGTTTTTCACGATAGGTGTCTACGTCATAGCCGCCGCTGCGGTGCTGCACTTCCTGTCCATCGCCGCAATGGGCCGCCTGCCACGCGCGCTGGGCTTGGTGCTAGTAGCTGGGTATGGGGTGTTTATCTATACCGGGGTGGTGCAGGCCTGAGGTTGAACGTTCAGACGATCTTTTTAGTTGGGGTCGCGGTTTTCTGATTTGGTTCCCCCCCCTGTTTACTTTCCATTGATTTTGCATATACTGTACAAATAAACAGTACATTGGAGAAGCAGCAATGGAAACAAATGAATGGGTCGCAAGGTGCTCCGCCCGCCTACATGCACAGTGGCCGCGCCTTCAACGTGAACAGCGTGACGAGGTAGCGAGGGATCTTTGGAACGACCAACGCTGGCAGCACAGTGAGCCCGAGGTGGCTGTCGTTGAATGGTTAAGCCAGGGAATTCCGATTCCAGTAGGGAGTGAACCATGACGCACACCTACTGCCAGAAACCGGACTCCAAGTTGCATTGGCGAATTCCGGACACGCTACCTGGACGCCAAATTATTGTGGCGATATGGCGCTGGATGTAAAGCGCTCAAATGACACGAGTCTGTCGCAATGCCATGCTGGAATGCGTTTGTGGAGACCCGCATGATCATCCGCTTACACCCTACGCATGCCAGAACGACCCGGATCGTCATGTTCGTGCTACTGGGATGTGCTGCCATCGCATTTTGGGCGGGCTTCCATTTCAACGACCACGACGGCAGTTCCAAACAATCGCTGATGCTGGTGGGCGCGTTCATGGCCTTGGGTACTGCTGCCATGCTAGTTGCCGTAGCTCGGGCCTACGTCTGCAAGTGCCCTGAATGCCAAGCCTGGTTGCTTGAGCGGAAAAAAACCACACCAGAGCTTATGACCCGCGTCTTCATTTGCCGCCGCTGCAATATGGCCTGGGATTCCAAGCTACGTTTCAATGACGATTAGCTAGACTGTGGCCCATGCAAAGCTCCCCTTCCCGCCCTCCCTTGTCTCGATTGGGCAGCCTTCCAGTCCTTGCACTGGCTTTGCTGATCAGCCCCCTCCAGGCAAGCGCCGCCAGAGCCGTGCCGGTACCGACAACCACTTCTACCATTGCCATCCTGGCAGCCCAGGCAGACCGATGGGACAAAGCCATCGTCCGCAAAGACAGGGCCGCCATTGCGGCCAACATGGCCGAAGACTTTCGCCAGATTGATGGTGGCCGCAATGTGGAAACCAAAGCATCCTATGTGGAAGACTTGCTGTCACCCAAGCTGGTGATTGCTCCTTACAAGGTAGAAGACTTCGACGTGCGCCTGTATGGTGACGTCGCGCTGTTAAGCGGGCGCACCCGCATGACCGGGAGCTACGACGGCAAGCCCTTCCAGAGCCATTACCGCTACATCGACATCTATGTGCGTCGTGGCGGCGTCTGGAAAATCGTCAGTGTGCAGATTTCCAAAATTCCCGATTGAGGGTTGCGCTCATTTCGCTACTGCGGCGAGTTGCTCTAGGATGGCATAGGCCGCCTTGATGCGGGCGGGAATTGGATAGTTTTTGTTGGACAGCATCACGACGCCAATCTTCTTGTCTGGAACAAATGCCACATAGGCACCGAATCCCTCGGTGGAGCCGGTCTTGTTGAACAGGGTTGGGCCGGATGGCGTCTTGGGCGACTTGAGCTGCTTCGCCGGATGGGCGTCCCAGATGATGGTTTCGGAGTTGCCAGCCAATAATTGTTTCAGCGTGACCGGGTATGGGTACTGCTCCCACCCGAGCCCCTGCACCATGCCTCCAACCTTGAAGTAACCGACATGGGTGCCATCGACTGCGCGCTGCAGGGGTCCGTCCAACGGGTTTGGTGCGATGTTCAGTTGCACAAAGCGGATCATGTCTTCTGCCGTTGACTTGACACCATAGGCCTCATCGCCAAACGCCCCGGGGTTCATACGGATGGGCTGATTCGCCTTGTTGTATCCCCATGCATACAGGCCCATCGCTATTGCCGGCACCCGGATATGGCTGCCACCCAGGCCCAGTCGAAGGAAAAGCTGCGTCTCCATCGCATCGTAAAACTCACGTTGCAGAGCGAGCGCCGTGATGTGCCCGAGCAAGCCAATACTGGGGTTTGAATATCTGCGCTGTGTACCGGGCGCGGCGTCCGGCTTCCATTGCCGGTAATAGGCCGAGGTCTGGTCGTTGCCGGATACCTCGTCCGGAAATTGCAATGGCAGTCCACCCGCGGTGTAGGTTCCCAAATGAAGAAGGCTTGCCTTATTGATCGCGCTGCCCGCAAGCTCGGGCATGTATTTTCCGGGGTGCTCCTCCAACGATAACTTCCCGATCACCTGCGCGTAAGACGCGAGCGTGGCCGTGAAAGTCTTGCTGATGGAGCCGATCTCGAAGAGTGTTGCTTCGCTGACTGGTGTATTTTTCTGACGGGAAGCCAATCCGTAGCTGTAGAAAGTGGACTTGCCGTCTACCGTCACCGCGACTGCCATACCAGGCACGTCGTATTGGGTCATCAGCGGGCGAATGGCCGTCTCAACGGCCGTGCGGATGCGCGCCGAATCGTCGGCAGCCCGGCTGATGACGGGAAGGAAGCAGGAAGCAACTAGCGCGACGTGGAGGATGTGTTTGTACAAAATGGTCACGGCGATTTTGAGGTCTTTTGATTTTGGAATGTCCGCTGGACCGAATTTGCACCATTCAGTACAAACCCGCAAGCCGCAGTGGCATGGAATTCGCTAGTATCGGATGATAAGTTGACCAACTGGTTAACTTTGGTGCACGAGAATGCACCAGCTCAGACCAACCCGCGAGCCCATGAACCCAACTGCTGACTTTGGCCTAACTCCCGATCTCGCCACTGGCACACCAGCGCGCACAGCCGTCGCGGTGCGCAATGCCAGCGTCATCTACCAAACCGCCGACACGCCAGTCCACGCGCTCTCCGACATTGACCTGGACATTGCCGAGGGCGAATTCGTCTCGCTGATTGGCCCTTCGGGCTGCGGCAAGACCACGCTGATGCGCGTGATTGCCGACCTGGAGCACATCAGCGAAGGCCAGGTGCTGGTCAACGGCGTGAGTCCGCACGACGCGCGGCTGGCCCGGGCCTATGGCTATGTGTTTCAGGCCCCCGCGCTGTTCCCCTGGCGCACCGTTTTGGCGAATGTGACGCTGCCGCTGCAAATTCAGGGTACGGGCAAAGCGGACGCCAAGCGCATTGCCATGGAACATCTGGAACGCGTGGGCCTCAAAGGCTTTGAAGGCAAGTACCCGTGGCAGCTGTCGGGCGGCATGCAGCAGCGCGTGTCGATTGCGCGGGCGCTGTCGTTTGAGCCCAAGATTTTGATGATGGACGAGCCGTTTGGCGCGCTGGACGAGATCACGCGCGACCGGCTCAACGAGCAGTTGCAACAGCTTTGGCAGCGCGAGCGGCGTACGGTCGTTTTCGTAACGCACTCGATTGCTGAAGCGGTCTATCTGTCCACCAAGATCGTTGTGATGTCGCCGCGCCCGGGGCGCGTCGTCAAGGTGATTGATTCGACGTTGCCGGATGCACGCAATCTGGGCTTGCGGGACACCCCTGAATTTGTCGCGCTCGCCCACGAAGTGCGTGAAGCTTTGGCCGATGGTCACCAAAGCTAAAACCATGCAGCACAAGCCCGTTCGCGTTGAGCCTGTCGAAACGCCGCCCGTGGGAGTCGCGGACTTGCAGAAGGCTTGGACAGGCTCAGCCCGAACGGGGATATTTGTTCAACACGGACTCAAGAACTTCACGCAACGCGCCGTCCAAGGCTGGTTACCCGTCGCGGTGGTGCTGCTGGCCGTACTGCTCGTCTGGTACATTGCCGCGTGGGTGCTCAACGCACCGGGCGCGATTGAGCGCGTGCTGGATGCCGAAGTCGGCTACACATGGCAAGAGCTTTTCAGCGCGACGATGCACATGGACCGCCCATTGATGCCTGCGCCGCACCAGGTGGCGATGGACTTTTACCAGAGCCTGACCGAGTGGCCGCTGGACTCGCCGCGCAACTTGCTGTTCCACGTCGCCGTCACAGGCCAGTCCACGCTGACGGGTTTTGTGATGGGCACGGCGCTGGGGCTTTTCCTGTCGGTGTTGATCGTGCACAGCCGCACGCTGGACAAGGCGCTGCTGCCGTGGATCGTCGCATCGCAAACCGTGCCAGTGCTGGCGATTGCGCCTATCGTGCTGGTGATTCTGGGCAGCCTGGGTTTCTCGGGCACCGCACCCAAGGCGGTGATTGCGATGTACCTGTGCTTCTTCCCCGTGACGGTAGCAATGGTGCAGGGTCTGCGCTCGCCACAAAAAATGGAGACGGAGATGATGCACACCTATGCAGCATCGAAATGGCAAGCGCTGTGGTTGTTGCGCCTTCCCGCAGCCCTGCCCTTTTTGTTCCCCGCGCTGCGCGTGGGCGTCGCAGCGGGTTTGGTCGGCGCCATGGTGGCCGAGCTGCCGACCGGCGCACAGGCTGGCTTGGGTGCCAAGTTGTTGACGGGTTCCTATTACGGACAGACCACGCAAATCTGGTCGGCGCTGGTGATGTCTGCCCTGCTCGGGCTGGCGCTGACGAGCACGGTGGCGCTGGTGGAGCGGCTGGTGTTGCGCAGCAGAGGAGGCCTATGAACGAAGCCACCGAAGTTGCAACCAGCGTGGCCCCATGGTTCTGGCCTGCAATGGTTGCATTGGCCTTCGTTGGCGGCTTCAGCGTCTACCGGATGGCGGCGATCAATGGCAGCCGCTGGGTCGGCATGGCGACTGCTGCGCTATTTGGCGCATGGGTCCTGATATTCTGGGAAATCCTGGTGCGCGCGCTGGATGTGCCGCGCGTATTGCTGCCCGCGCCAAGCTTGGTGTTGGGCGCTATGGCAGTCCACGCGCCCAAGCTCTGGGGCGACTTTGTGCAGACCGTGGGCAAGGCAGTGTTGATTGGATGGGCGCTGGGCTGCGCGCTGGGTTTCTGCGTAGCCATTGCGATTGACCGGCTGCCGTTCTTGCAGCGCGGCCTGCTGCCCGTGGCGTCGCTGACCAGCGCCATTCCGCTGGTTGGCGTAGCGCCGATTGCAGTGATGTGGTTCGGCTTTGAGTGGCAGTCCAAGGCGGCGGTGGTGGTGCTGATGACCTTCTTTCCGATGCTGGTGTCTACGCTGGCCGGGCTCAAGGCTGCGGGCAAGCTGGAGCTGGAGTTGATGCACAGCTACGCGGCCAGCTACCCGCGCACGCTGCTGGCACTGCGATTGCCTGCCGCCCTGCCCTACATTTTTGGCGCGCTGAAGGTCAACGCCACACTCGCGCTGATTGGCGCCATCGTGGCCGAGTTTTTTGGTTCGCCCACGTCGGGCCTGGGCTTTCGTATCAGCACCGAGGCGGCGCGCATGAACATGCCGCTGGTATGGGGTGCGATTGTGGTGGCGGCGGTGACCGGTTCGCTGGCCTACGCCTTGCTTGTTGCGCTGGAGCGCCGCGCGGCGTTCTGGCATCCGTCCGTGCGCGAAGGCTGATGCCGCACATGATTTCGTTGTCCCTTGTTATCAACCCTCTGAAGGAGCTTTCCATGATTCGTTCTTCCTACAAACAGTCGAGGTCAGAGCTGGCGCACTTCGTGTCGCTGCGGTCTGTCCCGCGAGGACTCTCGAAAGGCCTGCTGGCTGTGGCGATGGCCGCTGCCAGCTTTGGCGCGTTGGCTGCAGAAAAAGTCACTGTGCAACTGAAGTGGGTGCCGCAGGCCCAGTTCGCGGGCTACTACGTTGCCGCCGCCAAAGGCTATTACAAGGACGCAGGCCTGGACGTCACCATCAAGCCCGGTGGCCCGGACATTGCGCCGACCCAAGTGATTGCGGGCAAGCAGGCCGACATCGTCGTCGACTGGATGCCATCGGCCCTGGCCGCGCGTGAAGCCGGTGTGCCGCTGGTTAACGTGGCCCAAGTGTTCAACCAGTCGGGCCTGATGCTGACCTGCAAAAAATCCAGTGGTGTCGCCACATCCAAAGACTTCAAGGGCAAGACGCTGGGCGTCTGGTACGGCGGCAATGAATACCCGTTCCTCAACTGGATGGCCAAGCTGGGCCTGAAGACGGACACCGACATCAAGATCCTCAAACAAGGCTTTAACGTCGACCCGCTGCT
>JAYWAV010000152.1:0-5409 GCA_043782015.1 Rhodoferax sp.
GCGTGCAGCCGAAAACGAGTTCGAGTTCCTGCAGCATCTTGGTGGCACTGGGCTGGCTGATGCGCAACGCATTGGCCGCCGCCGTGAGTGAGCCTGCGGTCGCCACCAGTTCCAGCAGTTTCAGATGGCGCACCCGCAACCGGTCAAGACGATTGACCGAAATGCGGTTCGCCACCGATGTCTGTGTTGCTTGACCTGCCATACGATTTTGGAATGAATGAATTCAAAATCAATAGTTTACAGACAAGAGTGTGAATACCACAATGCACTCTTGCCGATGCGCGGCATCCTGCGGCGCGTTTTCCAGAACATGAAGGAGACTCCGATGCGATCAACCCTTGCCTCTACTGCTGCGGCCCGGAACGCCGCCCCCTGGTCCAAAACGTGTCGCCGTCTGCTGCTGGGCCTGGTTCTGCTGGGGGCAGGGAGTGCAGGTGCCCAGACCCCGTCCGCTGCGGCCTATCCCAACAGGCCGGTACGGATGGTGGTGAGTTATGCAGCCGGCAACGTCACCGATCTGCTGGCGCGCATCGTCGCCGAGAAACTGGCTACCAAATGGGGCCAACCGGTGACCGTCGATAACCGGCCCGGCCAGGGTGGAAGCCTGGGAGCGCAATTTGCGGCCAAGGCGCCCGCCGATGGCTACACCTTGCTGTTCTCAGCCATGGCGGCAATGGCCATCAACCCCCATGTCTACACCAATGTGGGCTATGACATTAACAAAGATTTCGCGCCAATCGTCAGCGTCGCATTCCCAAGCTTTGTCATGGTGGTGGATCCATCTCTCAAGATCAACAATTTCAAGGCGCTGGTGGAGTACAGCAAGGCCAATCCGACGGCTTTGAACTACGGTACGGCTGGAAACGGCACGGTGCCACACCTGAACATGGAGGCGCTGAAACTGCAGACCGGCCTGATCGCACAACACGTACCCTTCAAGTCGGCTGCCGCTGTGACGACGGATCTCATCGCTGGTCGTGTGCAAATCCAGCAGGAATCGATATCGGTCGTTCTGCCGCACATCAAGTCCAACCGTTTGACGCCTATTGCAGCTGGTACCGTCAAGCGCCTGGCGCAATTGCCCGGCACACCTTCGCTCGCCGAGGCGGTGCCTGGTTTCACGGCGGTGGTGCCCTGGCTCGGCATTCTGGCGCCTGCGGGCACGCCCCCGGTCATCGTCAACAAAATTTATCAAGACGTCCACGCCATTCTGCAGCAGCCCGACGTGCAGGAAAAACTCGCCGCCAACGGCCTGATACTTACAGGTGAAGGTCCGGAGGCTTTCGCCCAACAGATGGTTCGTGACTACGAACGTCTGGGCAAACTCGTCAAACAACTGGCTTTGAAGGTGGAGTGAACATGACCTCCACCTCTACAGCATCAGACCGGCCCCGCCCACTTGCGGGCATTCGCATCCTGGACCTCACAACCGTATTGGCTGGCCCCTATTGCACTTACCAGCTCGCCTTGCTGGGGGCCGAGGTCACAAAGCTTGAACGGCCAGGGCAGGGCGACTGGGCACGTAGCGGCGCGCCGGTGACTGGCATTCCCGAATTCTCGGCGCAGTTCGTGGCCCAGAACGCGGCCAAAAAATCGATCACGCTGGATTTGCAATCGGATCAGGGGCGGGCAATTGCACTGCGCCTGATTGGGCAATCCGATGTGATTGTGGAGAACTTCTCCGCCGGCGTGGCTGACCGGCTCGGCATTGGATACGCGGCGGCGCGCACCCAGCGCAGCGACATTGTCTATTGCGCGATTTCGGGTTACGGACAGGACGGCCCGATGAGCCGCCGCCCGGCCTATGACCACGTGGTACAGGCTGCGTCCGGCATCACCCTACTGACGGGTACTCCTGAGACGGTGCCGAACCGCATCGGACCGCCGCTGTTTGATTACCTGGCGGGAATCTATGGCGGATTCGCAGTGTTGGCGGCCCTGCGGGAGCGCGACCGCACCGGTCAACCGCAGATGGTCGACGTGGCCATGCTGGACGCCGCCATCGTGGCCATGGCTTCCACCGTATCCGCGCTCACAAACAGCGGCATTGAACCCAAAGCCAACGGCAATACCGCTGCCAGTGGCAGCCCGGCATCAGGCATCTTTGAAACCCGTGACGGACTACTATCCTTGACCGCTAACCAGGAGGCACAATTGGTGCGTCTGTGCCGCGTGCTGGAGCTAGACGCGCTGCTTCAGGACGCGCGTTTTTCAAGCCACGTGCTCCGGCTCGCGAACGCCGGTGAATTCCGCGCATTGCTCACGGCTGCCTTGCGCAAGCGCAGCGCCAGTGAATGGGAAGAACTGCTGTCCGCCGCCCATGTGCCTGCCACCAAAGTGCGCACCCTGGGAGAAGTCATGGCCGAACCCCATATAGCGCAACGCGAGTTGCGCCAGCAGGTGGTTGACCCGGTGACGGGGTGCACGATTGCCGTGCCTTCAATCGGCTTCAAGTGGAACCAGCGCAGTCTGGGGCCCGAGACGGCCCCGCCACGGCTGGGGCAGCATACAGCCGAAGTGCTGGCAGGCCTGGGGCTGAGCGACGCACAGATACAGGCGCTGCGCGACGCGCGGGTGGTCTGATGGCGCCAACCGGCCAGGCAACAGCAGCAATGGAAGCGCCAACACCGCCCGCATGAGCCTGAAGCAGTTTCTGGCCGCCCGGCACATCGTGGTGCGCCCGGAAGGCCGTGAGCATGCCTTCGACCGCTGGCTGAAGGACAAAGGCCACCGGCGCCAGGTGACGCTGGAGTTGTCGCACTTCATGAACCTGCTGGCCATCCTGCCCGACAGCGACCTGTCGCCACCGTGCCCGACGATACCGCCTCGATACCGGTATACGTCCTCCCATACTCGGGGTAGTCTAAGCAAGAACGATTGTCTTCCAGAAGGCGGTCATTGGCCAATGACCGCGTCGACAAAGAACTTATTCTCGCAAGCCATACGCCAACCAACTGGTTACCGTATATTGAATTCAGCTAAGTTTTCAAGAGGTGTGAAAGTGCCAAATGCGGTGAGGGGTTTCCGTATACCGCTTCGCGCGTTCAGTTCGAGCTGCAAAATGCGCCGACTGTCATACTTCAAATCCATTTCCCAGGGATCATCGTGGACCTACAGACAAATAAGACCTTTATGCTTGTTGAGCCGCTTGATCTATTCTTGAAGCTTGAATGGGAATACGACGAGTTGCGTCGATTCAGTATCACTGAAAATCGGCTCGAAAAATCCTAGGTGGCGCTGAATGCGGCAATGACTGCCTGGCATCTAATTGACTGGTTTTGTGCGCAAATGCGACCGCAGCATTTCAAGAATCTCTCGGTCGCGTTCGAGAGAAATATAGATAACGTGAAAGTGTTCAGGGACTTTGTAAAAGAGCATCGAATGATTTCAATGGGTGAGCAGATCGCGGTTTCAGCAAAACATTATCGGATTGATGATCGCGACCACAGAGTTACGACCGAGGCACGCTCTTTCCCGCTTGAGGACGGTCAAAGTGCCTGTTGCACCTGATGGTAGAAGACCACAATTCCGTGGTACCAATTGACGCTGTCATTGGTCTTGCCATGGCGTTTTGGCGAACCATCTTTGTCGCAGCCGGCATGGCGACTCATGAGCAGGTTGAGTATCCGGCGCGACGAGCGTTCTCAGGACCAACTTAGATGATCTTCACGAATTGCTGAACTTCGGCTTAATACATTTCCAAAGACACTTGTGTAATTAATTGTGTACCCGTCAACTTAGGGATAACCCTAGCGTTATGGGAACAAGCCCGAATGACATTGGGCTCGCTCAAGGTGGTCGGAGCAAACGCGACTACTGCCTTTCAGAAAGTTCATCATGACCAAACTCAAAACCCTTCTGGCGACCGTACTCCTGTCCTCAATCGCTGTCGCATCATTTGCACAGGCACCGGCCACCCCAAAGGCGCCTGCCCCTGCCACACCTGCGGCAGTCACATCCTCAGCCGCTATGACTTCGACGCCAAAGAAACATGCAGTTAAAAAGCATACGATGAAAAAACATCACAAAGCCAGCATTGCCAAAAAGGCCATGCCTGCCGCATCAGCTGCCAAATAAGACAAGCGCAGACTCAAAGGGCTGAGAGTTCTCAGCCCTTTTTTACGCCCGCTCCACACTACTTCAAAAAAGCTCCCCTGTTGGGTCCATTCCAGGTGGCTCCTTGGGCTCCACTTTGGGGGCCTTGGGCACTGCACGCTGACGAATGAAAGGGACTTCCCCGTCCCAGGCGAGCCGCGCGTCTTGCGAGTTGCGGTTTACGGCATCAATGTGCCACGATGGAGAGGTCAAACTTTTCATCAACTCACATGAGAGGGGAAATCAAGGCTATCGTAACCGTTGGCATCGATTTGGCAAAGAACGTCTTTGCTGTGCACGGCGTGAATGAATCTGGCAAGCCTGACCTTGCACGGCCTGAAGTGCCGCGCGCCAAACTGCTGGAACTCATCGCCCACCTGCCGCCGTGCCTGATCGGCATGGAAGCCTGTTCAGGTGCGCACCACTGGGCCCGCGAATTTGGCCAATTTGGCCACGCCATTCGCCTGATGGCCCCCAAGTTCGTCGCCCCCTACCGCATGAGCGGAAAACGTGGCAAGAACGATGCTGCCGATGCCGCAGCCATCGCAGAAGCCGTCACCCGTCCCAACATGCGTTTTGTGCCCGTCAAAAGCATCGAACAACAATCGCGCCTGTTCGTGCACCGCGCGCCTCAGGGTTACGTGGAACAACGCACCGCCCTGATCAACCGTATCCGAGGCTTGCTCAGCGAGCTGGGCATCGTGCTGCCCCTCTAGGCCGCCACCGTGCGCCGCGAAGTGCACCAACACCTCGAAGGCCTGCCCGGCTGGTGCAACACCGTGGTGGGGGATGCCCTGAGCGAACTCACCCACCTGGATGAACGCGTGGGCCAATATGACAAACACATCGCCCAGATTGCCAAGGAGGACGAACAGTCCAGGCAATTGATGCAGTTGGCGGGTGTTGGCCCGACTACCGCCAGCGCCATCGTAGCCACGGTGGGCAAGGGCCATGACTTCAGCTGTGGTCGCGAGTTCTGCGCTTGGCTGGGCCTGGTGCCGGGCCAATACAGCTCGGGCGGCCAAGAACAAAACCGACCCAGTGAGTCGCTGGGCAATATCGGTACAGGAGAGACGGGGGTACTGGAAAGCCGTGGTGGCCATCGCGGCCAAGAATGCCCGCATGTGCTGGGCCATGCTGCAGCGTGGCGAGGCGTTCAAGATGCCCGCGTAGTCAGCCTCGCAGGGAACCCGCAGTTTGTTGGAATTGATTTTGTAGTTGCAGATGTCACCGTGTGATGACTTGTCGTTGATGAGTGAAAGGTTTGGACCTGCGCCGGGGAATGCTCGTTTAGCTCAAGGAGGTCAACAGGAT
>JAYWAV010000153.1:0-5398 GCA_043782015.1 Rhodoferax sp.
GCCCGTACCGCGACTGGTTTTATTTCGGCGCGCAATACCCCGGCGGCGCACGCGGCTGGTACCAAGCCACCAACCTGCCCGAACTGAATCTGGAGAACCCTGCAGTGCGCGACTACCTGTTTGCAGGCCGCGACTCGGTGGTGCAAACCTTTTTGCGCGAGGGCATCGACGGCTGGCGGCTGGATGTGGCTCCGGAGCTGGGGTTTGCGTACCTGGCTGAACTGACGCAGGCTGCACACGCTGCCAAGCCCGGCTCACTGGTCGTCGGCGAAATCGGCAACTACCCGAAAGAATGGCTTGCGTCGGTCGATGGCGTCATCAGCTTCACGCTGCGCGACATCACGCTGAATATGCTCAGAGGCGAAATCACTGCTCCTGCTGCGGCGCAGATGCTGGACCGCACGATTGCCGAGTCTGGTATCGCGCCCACGCTGAAGTCCTGGTTCATGCTGGACAACCACGATAACCCGCGCCTGGCGTCTGAATTGCCCCAAGTCAAGCAGCAACGCGTTGCGCAGTTGTTGCAGTTCACGCTGCCCGGCTCGCCCAACCTGTATTACGGCAGCGAACTGGGCATGACCGGCGCAGAAGACCCGACCAACCGCTCGCCGATGCGCTGGGATTGGGTCAAAGACAGCAACGCCACGCTGCAATGGACCAAGAAGCTGATCGCCCTGCACAAGCAACACCGCGCGCTGCGCGTGGGCAATTTCCGGCTGGTCAGCGCCAGCAACCTGCTGGCGTTCGAGCGCTATACCGATCACGTGCAAGACACGGTTGTGGTACTGGTCAACCCCGGTAAAACGCCAGTGACCGAGCGCGTCCTGATTGCCAACTCCAAACTGATGAATGGCGCATCGCTGATCGATCTGCTGGACACCAAAGCCAAACCGCAGCGGATCATGGCATCGATGACGACGGTCACCGTGCCTGCGGGTGGTTTCAAGGTGCTGGCACCCGATGTGTCCTTGACCGGCGGTTACACCGCCTACAAACGGGTGCAATGAAATGCGTTGGAGTGTACTGATGGCAGTAGCAATGGCAGCAGCAACGCAAGTGGAGGCGCAGGTCACGCCCCAGCCCATTCCGACCGTCACGGTGGGGCGCATCGAGCGCCTTGGGCACTTCCGCTCCCGCTATGTCGAAGCCCGTGACATCGATGTATGGCTGCCGCCCGACTACAGCCCGGACAAGCGCTACCAGGTGCTCTACATGCAGGATGGGCAGATGCTGTTCGACGCCACGACCACCTGGAACAAGCAGGCGTGGGATGTGCACCTCCATCTGGCTGGGCTGATGCAGCGTGGCGAAGTGGCCGACACCCTGATCGTCGCCATACCCAATGCGGGCAAATACCGCTACAGCGAATACTTTCCGAAGAAATACCTGGCAGGTGTGTCACCCAAGCTGCGTGCCGACTATGTGCGCCGCGCACAGCACGGAAAGGCCTTGTCAGACGCCTATTTGCGTTTCATCGTCAAAGAACTCAAACCCGCCATCGACAAGCGCTTCAGCACCCGCCCCGAAGCAGCCTCCACGTTCATCATGGGCTCCAGCATGGGCGGCATGATTGCGCTCTACGCGCTGTGCGAATTTCCGCAGGTATTTGGAGGTGCGGCAGCGATGTCCACCCACTGGGTGGGTAAACCCGGCGCCTGGGGCACGCCCGAAAAAATCCAGAACGCAGCGTTTCCGATAGCGGCGTTCCGCTATCTACAGCAGCACCTGCCAGCGCCCGATAGCCAACGTATTTATATGGACCATGGCACGACGGGGCTGGACGCGATTTACGGGCCGCACCAGGGCTTTGTGGATGAGATAGTGCGCGAGGCTGGCTACACCGATGCGAACTGGCAGTCGCGCGTGTTTGAAGGCACCGGCCACACCGAGAAAGACTGGGCTGCACGGCTCGATATTCCGCTGCGGTTTCTGCTCGGCAAGCCCTAGCTGGCTGTTTAACCGACCAGATTCTTGTAAACCCCGCAGCCTGCGTACGCACCATCGACCTGCTGCACATAGGACATCTTGGTCTGCACCTTGCCAGTCGTCGGATTGGTGATGTCGTATTCGACCCAGCCAGGCTCGCGGCTGGCTTGTTCCACGATAGAGTCCAACAGGCCCTGGCCATCAATGCCAGGAATGTCCTGCACCCGCGTACCGACCTTGGCCGGGTTGCCACCAAAGGCCACATAGGTGCCATTGCCGGCCAGCACAAAGACGTACATGTCGCGGTCATGGAAGCCGCGTGCGGGATCGGTCAACTCGCGCAGAAAGCTGTCCTTGTTGGTGCGCTTGCGGTGTGCCATGGCCTTTGCCACCAAAGCCTGCGCCTCTTCGGCCGAGCCCTGTTGCAGCTTGAACATTGCCACCGACTGAACCAGCGTGGAAGCCCGCCCTTCCAGCGCGACAGCCTGCTGCACCGCGTGCTCCACCATCTTGGCGTTTTGCTGCGTGATCTGGTCGATCTGGTGCACCGCGGACGTGATCTCTGACAGGCCCGCGCTTTGCTCCGCGCTGGACGTAGATATCTGCGACATATTGGTCGCCACATCGCGAATGCCCGCCACGATGCGCGTCATGTCCTCACCCGCAGCGCGGATTTGCGCTACGCTGGCGGCTACCTGTCCGCTGGAGGCGCTGATCAGTTGGCGGATCTCCTTGGCCGACTCGGCGGAGCGCTGCGCCAGCGTACGCACCTCGCTGGCCACCACCGCAAAACCGCGCCCAGACTCGCCCGCGCGGGCCGCCTCTACCGCCGCGTTGAGCGCCAGGATATTCGTCTGAAACGCCAGGCCGTCGATCACACCCACGATCTCATCCATGCGTTTTGCA
Organism: Rhodoferax sp.; assembly: GCA_043782015.1. GTDB lineage: Bacteria > Pseudomonadota > Gammaproteobacteria > Burkholderiales > Burkholderiaceae_C > Allorhodoferax. The sequence goes on from JAYWAV010000153.1 coordinate 2,833, forward strand.
CCGGCCTGGATCGCCTCTACGGAAGCAATCGCCTGTGTCATCGTGGCAGCGCCACCTTCTGCAACATCGCGCACTTCGGCGGCACGGGCGTTCGCCTGCGAGGCAGTGGTCGCGTTGTGCTGCACCGTGCTGGAGAGCTGCTCCACGCTAGCTGCGGTTTCTTCGAGATTGGCGGCCTGCTGTTCGGTGCGGTCTGACAGATCGCGATTTCCTGCGGCCATGCTCTGGCCTGAGTGCGCGACAAAAGCCGCATTACTGCGCACATTGGAGACCATGCCCGATACGGTTTGCCCCAAGCGCGACATGGATGTCGTCAACTGGCCAAACTCATCCTGGCTTTTGCTCACGAGCGCAGTGCGCAAATCGCCAGTCACGATGCTATCGGCAACCCGCTGAATCTGCGTCAGATCAGGCACCACGCTGCCGTGCAGCGACAACAGCAAATACACCAGCAGCAACAAGCTGAACACCGCGACTATCGCGGTCCACTCCAAACCTTCCATGGGGTTGCCGCCGGCCATCAACTGCCACAGCGCCGCAAGCACGGGAAGCGCGGCGACCAATGCGAGCAGGCACAGCTTGCCCGCAAAACGCAATTGGCGCATGCACCATATGCCTGGATAAAGCAGCATCGAATGTCTCCCGTTGTTATAGGAACTACAGGGCGCAGTGCGGCCTTTTTTGCTTCATTCTAGGGTGATTCAGCTTGCCATGGGCTGACAAACCCCATGTGCTCAGGGGCTATGCCAGCTTGGCAAACGCCTCGATCACAGCATCTGGCGCCTGCACCAGCTCAATCAACACGCCCTCCCCGGCAATCGGGAATTCGTCGTTGCTCTTGGGGTGCAAAAAGCAGATATCAAATCCGGCCGCCCCTTTGCGAACGCCCCCTGGCGCAAAGCGCACGCCGTTGGCCGTGAGCCATTCGACTGCTTTGGGCAAATCGTCAATCCAAAGTCCCACATGGTTGAGCGGCGTGGTGTGTACCGCGGGCTTCTTGTCCGGGTCCAGCGGTTGCATCAAATCGACTTCGACCTTGAACGGGCCGGAGCCAATCGCACAAATATCCTCGTCGACGTTTTCCTTCTCGCTCCGAAAGGTGCCCGTCACTTCCAGGCCCAGCATGTCTACCCACAGCGTTTGCAGGCGCTTTTTATCGGGGCCGCCAATGGCGATTTGCTGGATACCGAGAACTTTGAAGGGCCTGTCCTGAGCTTGTCGAAGGGGGCGTGTCATGCCTGTGCAGTCACTTTGGTGGATTTCAGGCCCAGCTTGCTCAACAGTTGCACGTCCGCATTCGCATCCGGGTTGCCAGTCACCAGCAGCTTGTCCCCGTAGAAGATCGAGTTGGCACCGGCCATGAAGCACAGCGCTTGCACGGCTTCGCCCAGTTGCTGGCGGCCTGCCGACAGGCGCACGCGGGCTTTGGGCATGGTGATGCGGGATACGGCGATCATGCGCACGAAGTCGAACGGATCGACCGGCTCGGAGTCGGCCAGCGGCGTGCCGGGCACGCGCACCAGGCTGTTGATCGGCACGGATTCTGGGTACGGATTCAGATTCGCCAGTTGAGCGATCAGGCCTGCGCGGTGCACCGGCGTTTCGCCCATCCCTACAATGCCACCGCAGCACACGCTGATACCGGCGTTGCGCACGCTTTGCAAAGTGTCCAAGCGGTCTTGGTAAGTCCGCGTGCTGACCACGTCGGTGTAGTACTCGGGCGCGGTGTCCAGGTTGTGGTTGTAGTAATCGAGGCCTGCGGCCTTGAGCTGCGTTGCGTGGTGGGGCTCCAGCATGCCCAGCGTGGCGCAGGTCTGCAGGCCAAGGCCCTTGACGGCTTCCACCAGCTCGGCGACTTTCTCCACATCGCGGTCCTTCGGTGCGCGCCATGCTGCGCCCATGCAGAAGCGCGTGGCACCCGCGTCCTTGGCGGCTTGCGCGGCTTCTGTCACTTCGGCTACCGACATCAGCTTGCTCGCCTCCACGCCGGTGTCGTACTCAGCGGCTTGCGGGCAGTAGCCGCAGTTTTCCGGGCAGCCACCGGTTTTGACGGACAACAACGTCGCCAGCTCGATATCGCCCTCGGGGAAATACTCGCGGTGCACGGTCTGCGCTTTGTAGACCAGCTCCATGAAAGGCAGGTCCAGCAGGTCTTGGATGGCTTGCACGGTCCAGGGGCCTGTCGCAGTGACAGTCTTGGCTGGGCGGTGCAGCGTTACGGTTTGGGGTTTTTCTAATGTGATTGTCATGATTATTTTTGGTAGGTCGGAAGGATTGTCTCCGACTGCGGCGCAATGGGGTCAGAGTCCCAATTTCATTCTCTTATCCGCTCGGGCTGAGCTTGTCGAAGCCCTTCGACAAGCTCAGGGCGAACGGTCTTGTTAAGCAAATTCGACGATGGGTTGGTCCACGGTCAGGCTTTCGCCTTTGGCAGCCAGCACTTTACCAACCACGCCATCGGCGGCAGCGAATAATACATTTTCCATTTTCATGGCTTCAATCACCGCGACGCGCTCGCCAGCTTGCACTTTCTGGCCCACGACGACGGCCACGTCAACCAGCAGGC